>NZ_JBHJUK010000115.1:0-29063 GCF_042266225.1 Kitasatospora sp. NPDC056181 | reverse complement strand
GGGCTGGGCTCCCGCCGGGAGGGCCCTACGGCCAGGTCAGGCGGGTCAGGCGGGTCAGGCGGGTCAAGCGGGGCAGAGGCGGGTCAGGCGCGTACGGTGAGCCAGGCGCCGAGGCCGCTGCACCCGCGCGCGTCGTACGTGGTGCTGCGGTAGCCGGCCGGGATCGGGGAGTACGGGCAGGTCCAGATCCCGTTCCGGACGAGCTGGTGGAACCAGGCCCCGACGCCGCTGCACCCCTTGGAGTCGAAGTTGGTCAGGACGTACCCGGAGACGATCGGCGAGCCCCCGCAGGTCCAGATCCCGTCCCGCACCGGCTGCTGGAACCAGGCACCGCGGCCGTTGCAGCCGCTGATGTCGAACATCGTGATGACGTAGCCCGGGGGGACGGCGACCCCGGGACACGTCCACCCGCCCACCGAGGCCGCCGCTGCGGGCGCTTCGGCGGGTATACCCGCCGCCATCCCGGTCGGGGCGGCGGCGGGTATACCCGCGGGCGCGGAGGCGGGTACTGCGGCGGATGCGGGGGTGGCGGGAGCAGCGGCGACGGCTGCTCCGGCCGTGGTGCCCGTGAGTGCGGCCGCGAGCAGTGCAACGGTGGCGGCCGTACGGGCGATCCACCCGGGGGCGGTCGCCCGGGAACGGTTCCTTTGCTGACGGAAAGTCAAAGTCATGACACACCGGTCCGATCGGTAGCCTCCCCGGCGCGCTCCGGCGAGAGGGGAGGTGGGTCAGCGGGGACTCGTCGCACCCTAGTGGGCGTGGCCTGCGGCGGTCGCGGGACGGCCGAAAGGCCTGCCAACATGACCGGAAAGCCACCCGACGGCCTGTCTGCCAACCCTCCCGCGCGCCTGTCTGTCCGCCCGCCTCCCCACCTGCCCGACGGCTCACCCGACGGCTCACCCGCCCACGGCGACAGACCCGAGCCGGCGACAGACCCCGAGCCCGGGACAGACCCCGAGCCCGCGGCAGAACTGGGCCCGGGCCCGCCCGGCGCAGGCCGGTCCGGCCGGTCCGACGGGTCCGGCGCCGGTCCGGCGGTTCCAGCAGGTCAGCGGTAGCAGTACGAGTCCGACGAGGCGTCCCCGCCCGCCAGGTGCGTCTGGTGCACCCGCAGGCCCCGGAACTCGTCCCCGTGCGGGTAGAAGCGCGGGTCGACGGTGAGCCCGCCCGACTCCGTGTCGGCGTCCAGCTTGACGATCCACGGCTCGATGCCGTCGGGGTAGAACTGGTCGTCCCAGGACCCGTACAGCGAGTTGGTCAGGTAGAGCCGCCGCCCGTCCCGGCTGATCTCGACCATCTGCGGTGCGCCGCTCAGCGGTCGGCCCGGTTCGGCCGGGTGCGGCGTCCTCGCCACCACCCCGCCGAGCCGCACCGAGCCGGCGAGCCGAGGGTGGAACGGGTCCGACACGTCGTACTGGAACAGCTCCCCGGTGCCCCAGGCCGAGACGTACAGCCAGCGGTCGTCCACCGACAGGTTGATGTCGGTGACCAGCGGCGGCACCGCGCCGAACGGCTGGAGGGCCGGCGGCAGGTCCTCGGGCTTCGCCGGCTCGGCGGGGATCTCGATGACCTTGCGCGCGGTGAACGCCGGGCCGTCCCGGTACCAGAGCCAGACCGAGGCGGAGAGGTCCTCCACGTTGGTGACCACGCCCACGAACCCCCACTCGGCCTGCGGATCGTGCGCAGGTCGCAGCTCCAGCACCATCTGGTACTGGTCGCCGAGGTCGATCCGCTGGAGGTGCCGCCCCGAGTCCAGCTCCCAGAAGTGCAGCGCATGACCGTACTTGCGGCCCAGCAGCAGCTCCGGCACCACCCCGTCCTCGACCATCGACGGCGTGCCCCATTCGCTGGTCACGCCCACGTTGGTGCCCAGGTGCCACCAGACGTCGTAGGCGAGGTGCTGCGGCCCACGCTCCGTCTCCCACGCGCGCAGCACGTCGAAGGTGGTGTGGTCGAGCAGCGCGACCCCGCCCGGCCCGTCGCCGCCGTCCCCGCTGCCGAGGCAGGACAGGAACACGCCGTCCGGCCCGCAGTGCAGCGTGTGCGGACGCGAGTACCCCGCCCTGGCCGCCAGCTCCTCGGCGGACACCGTCTTCACCAGCCGCGGCCGCACCGGGTCCGGCCGGGTGTCCATCACGTGCAGCCGGGAGGACCGCAGCCCCGGCAGCAGCAGATACCGTCGCTCCGGGTTCTCGTGGCACGCGTGTGCCAGCGCGCTGGAGCACGCGTTCCAGCCGAAGTGGTGCAGCTCGTCGCCCAGCCCCGGGAGTTCGGCGAAGTTGAGCACCCGCCCGTAGGTCGGCGACGCCGGATCGGTGTCCACGGTGATCAGCGCGTCCGGCCGCTGCGCCGACCGGTCGAACCCGGCCACGTACGCCAGCCGCTCCGGCGGCGCGGCGATCGCCTCGGCGGGCGTGCGGTAGAGGGACGGGTCGCCGTGACCGGTCCGCGGATCGTGCCCGTGCGGCATGCTGACTCCTCAACTGGCTTCATCGGCAGCTCTATTGACAGCTTCACTGGCGGCTTCATCGACGGCTTCATGGGCCAGGGGAGTGACTCTGGCCCGGGTAGCGTTCCACAGGACCACGGGCGCACAGCAGGCGCACGGGGAGCGGGGCGGCCTGCGGCGCGGCGGTCGCCGCGCCACGACCGTGCTGCCGCGCTCCCCGCTACCGGCCGGTATTGTCGGTCGTCCGGATCGATGGTTCCTGCCGGGGCAGGCAGGTCAGAGCAGAGGTTGGGTGCGGGCGGGCATGGAATTCCGAGAAGACATCCTGGGGGCTCCGTACGAGGCGGCCGAGCTGCCGCTCGCCCCCGACGAGGAGGGCGCCGTCAGCGCCACCCTCGTCCGGCGGCTGGTCCCGGGCAGCGACCGCGCCGTCCTGTACGTCCACGGCTACGTCGACTACTTCTTCCAGACCCACCTCGCCGACCACTACGTCGAGCGCGGCTACTCCTTCTACGCCCTCGACCTGCGCAAGTACGGCCGCTCGCTGCGCCCGCACCAGTCGCCGAACTTCATCCGCGACCTCGCCGCCTACGACGAGGAGCTGGACGCCGCGGTCCGGATCATCCGTGAGGAGGACGGCCACCGGCAGCTGCTGGTCAACGGCCACTCCACCGGCGGCCTGGTCACCGCGCTGTGGGCCGGCCGGCGGGCCGGACGGGGCGTCGTGGACGGGCTCTTCCTCAACAGCCCGTTCCTCTCCATGCCCGCGGCCCCGGCCGTCCGCGCGATCGGCGCGCCCGCACTGGACGCCCTCGGCCGCTTCGCCACCACCCGCAAGCTCCCTTCCACGCTCAACCCGCACTACGTGCACAGCCTGCACCGGGACCACCGCGGCGAGTGGGACTTCGACCTGAAGCTCAAGCCCGCCGAGGGGTTCCCGCTGTACGCGGGCTGGCTCGCGGCCATCCAGCGCGGCCAGCGCCAGGCCCGACGGGGCCTGGGCATCGACGTCCCCGTCCTGCTGATGGCCTCGACCGCGTCGATCTCCACCACCAAGTGGCAGGCCGCCCTGCACCACGCCGACGCCGTGCTGCGCGCCGACGACATCGCCGCCGTCGGACCGCGCCTCGGCCGGCAGGTCACCATCGTCCGGATCAAGGACGGCATGCACGACCTCGCCCTCTCCGGGCCGGACGCGCGCACCGAGTTCTTCGCCGAGCTCGACCGTTGGCTCGCCGCCTACCTGCCGGCGCCGGTGGCGCCGTGACCGTCGCCCCGGAGCCCGTACCGCACGCCACCCCGGAACCCGTAACGGACGCCACCCCGGAACCCGTACCGGACGTCGTACCCGTGACCGAGACCGAGACCGAGACCGAGACCGAGACCGAGACCGAGACCGAGACCGAGACCGAACCGGACCCGGCACCGGACGCCGCCCCGGAACCCGTACCGGACCCGGCAACGGATCCCGTGCCGGTCGCGCGGAAGACCGACCTCGGCCTGGCCCGCCTGATGCCCGACATCGACCACGACGGCGGCTGGCTGCTCACCCTGGACGACACGCCCCAGTCGTACGTGGACCTGGGCGATCCCACCCACCTGGAGTTCGAGTACACCCGGCGGATCGGCCACCTCGTGGACACCCTGGCCCCCGCCGGCCGGCCGCTCGACGCGCTCCACCTCGGTGGCGGCGCACTCACAGTGCCCCGCTACCTGGCCGCCACCCGCCCCGGCTCCCGGCAGCAGGTCGTCGAGGTCGACGGGCTGCTGCTCGCCCTGGTGGAGGAGCACCTGCCGTGGCAGGGGCCCGGCGTCGACATCACCGCGGTGGTCGGCGACGCGCGGGCCGTGCTGGAGACCGTCCCGGCCGGGTCGCTGGACCTCGTCGTCGCCGACGTCTTCCACGGTTCGCGCACCCCGGCGCACCTCACCTCGGTGGAGTTCGTGCGGGCGGCCGCCGCCGCGCTGCGCGCCGGCGGCTGCTACGCCGCCAACCTCGCCGACGGCCCGCCACTGGCCTTCGCCCGTGCCCAGGCGGCGACCCTGCGCGCCGTCTTCCCGGAGGTCTGCCTGATCGCCGAGGCCCCTGTGCTGCGGGGGCGCCGGTACGGCAACATCCTGCTGGCCGGTTCGGCGGGCCCGCTTCCGGCCGCCGACCTCGCGCGCCGCCTGGCGGCCGACATCTTCCCGGCCCGGCTGACGGACGGCGCCGACCTGGCGGAGTTCTGCGGGCGCACGCCTGCGGTGACGGACGCCGAGGCCACGGACAGCCCGCCACCCCCGGACGGCGCGTTCAGCGTCGGGTGAGGTTCCGCCCGGCGCGCCGGTGCGTCGCGCGCCGGGCCGGCGCGCCCCCGGGTGTCAGAATCGGCGGGTCCATGCCGGGAAAGCGGCAGAGCAGGTCTGTGGCAGCCGGGCCCGTGGCAGCGGGCCCGGGAGAGCCGGGCTCGGAAGGGTCAGGTCCGGGAAAGCCAGACCCGTGGCGGCAGGCCCGGGAAAGCCAGGCCCGGGAAAGTCAGGTCCGGGAGAATCGGTCCGAGGGAGCGCGTGATGAGCAGCGGGGAGCGGCCCGAGCTGGGGACGGTGCCGGAGACGGCACTGTGGACGCTGTGGCAACGGGCGGTGGAGGCCCGTCGGCCGGACGCCGTGCTGCGCGATCCCAAGGCGGTGGAGCTGGTCGAGCGGATCGACTACCCGTTCGCCGACCGGTTCGGCACCAGCGGCGTCCAGGCCCAGCTGCAGGCGCTGCGGGCCGCGTGCTTCGACCGCGAGGTGGCGGACTTCCTGGCCCGGGAGCCGCGCGGCACCGTCGTCTGCCTGGGCGACGGTCTGGAGACCCAGTACTGGCGCGTCGACAACGGCCGCGCCCGCTGGCTCTCCGTCGACCTCCCCGAGGCGCTGGCCCTCCGCCGACAGCTCCTGCCCCCCGGCCCCCGCCAACGCTATCTCGCCGCCGATGCCACCGACCTCGGCTGGGCCGACGAGGTCGACCGCGACCACGGCGTCCTGGTCACCGCACAAGGCCTGCTCATGTACCTCCCCCCGACGCAGGTACGCGACCTCATCGCCGGCTGCGCCGAACGATTCCCCGGGGCGTCCCTGATCTTGGACGCCGTCCCCCGGTGGTTCAGCCGTCTCACCCTCACCGGCAGGATGCGCACCCACGCCTACCAGGCCCCACCCATGCCCTGGGCGATGGACGCAGCCGAGCGCCACAAGCTCCGCACCGCCAGTCCGGCCGTCAGCAGCGTCCGCGACGTCCGCCCCACCGGCGGCCGCGGCCTCGTCGCCGGCCTCCTCCCGCTCGCCCTGACCATCCCGCCCCTGGCCACCCGCCGCCCCTCGGTCACCGTCCTCGACTTCGCCGACCGTTCGGACAGGCCCGCACAGGCGTAGACCGGGGCAGCGACCTCCACAGGCCGAGGGCCCCGGCCTCGTCGCCGTCTCCGAGGTGATCACCCCACTACCGCCCCGCCTGGCAGGGGCGGATCCCGGCTTCCGACGTCTCAAGCGAGAGGAACCCCGAGGGCGGTCGGCCGGCGGGCCGTTCACCTCCTCTCATCGACGGTTCGGACGGGGTGCCTCCGAGGGCTTCCGGGTGGTCGGATCGAAGGAGCACGGGAGGGGCACGGGAGGGGAACGGGTGGGGCATCGATGCGGCAGAGGTCCTGGCAGAGGTGCGGCAGCATGGTGCCTGACCACCGCCAGGACCTGAGGCGCTCCGGCCTGCGCGGGAGCGCGCATCCACCACCCGAACGGAAGACATCCTCATGACCGACACCGCCGTCCTCGCTGAGCAGATCCGGGCCCGTCTCGCCGGGTACGAGCGTCGGTTCGGCACGCTGTCCGAGCAGTACTTCCGGGACCTGGCCGCCACCTTCGACGCCCCGTCGTCCAGTCGGTTCACCCCGGAGTGCCTCGCTCTGCTACGGGACCTGACGCTGCGCGGCGGCAAGCGGATGCGGGTGGCCCTCCTCTTCGAAGCCGCCCGTCTCGTGACCGCCGAGCCCGTGGAGGGGCTGGACGACGCCGCGCTGAGCATCGAACTGCTCCAGACCCACGGGCTGATCCACGACGACATCATCGACGACACCCCCACGCGCCGAGGAGGCCCCTCCACGTACTACGCCTACCGGGAGCAGTTCCCCGGCCGGCCGCAGGCCGCGCTCGGGCTCGCCGTCCTCGCCGGCGACCTCGCACTCGCCCTGTCCCTGCGGGTCCTCCTCGACTCCCACGCCCCGCTGCCGGTCCGACAGGCCATGGTCGAGGTGCAGACGCGAGCGGCATCGGACACGTTCGTCGGCCAGATCATCGACCTGGAGCGGGACTTCGCCGCGGACCCGGACGAGGACGTGCTGCACGACGTGGCCGACTACAAGACCGCCCGCTACTCGGTCCTCGCCCCGCTCCGGCTGGGACTGCTCGCCGCAGGCGTCGATCCCTCCCTCCACGACGAGGAACTGCGGCGCTATGCAAGGCTGGTGGGGATCTGTGGGCAGATGCGCGACGACTACCTGGACCTCTTCGGTGACTCGGGGACCATGGGCAAGCCCACCGGAACGGACATCCGGGAGGGCCGTCGCAACTACACGGTCCGTGCCGTCCTGGCAGCGGCCACCGACTCCGAGCGGAAGCTGGTGGAGTCCGCCCTCGGCGACGGCGCCTGCACCGAGGAGACCGTCGCCGCCATCCGGGACATCGCCGAACTCCGCGGCGTCCCGGAGAGCATGCGGGCGGACATGCAGCGCCGTGCACAGGCGGCCGCCGCGGAAGCCGCCGGATGGCGTCCCAGGTGGCGGGAGGAGGCCGTCGCGTTCTTCGAGTACCTGCCGAGGTGGAGCGTCGAGCGAGCCCGCTGAGTCCCGACGCCTGGGGCCGCCGCCACACCGGCGGCGGCCCGGGTGTCAGCCCGCGACCGGACTCGGCGCAGTCGGCCCGGGTCGCGCACGCCCAGGCGCGAGGGACCCGCGCCGACTGCCGTGGGCGGTGCGTCAGAAGGCGACGATGCCTTCGCCGCCGGCGCCGCCGGGGACGGTCTGCGAGCCGATCGGGGTGAGCGAGCCGTCGTCGTTGATCGCGAACTCGTCGAGGATGCCGTTGACGCCGGTCTGGGCGTAGAGGTAGCGCCCGTTGGAGGAGACCGCGGCGTCCACGGTGCCGGGGTCGGTGGGTGTGTTGCCCAGGACGGTCAGTTGGCGGCCGCGGTCGGCGGTGCGCAGGCCGGTGAGGGTGGAGCTGCCGGCGTTCGAGGCGTAGAGCAGGTCGCGCACACCGACGATCCAGCAGGTGGCCGCCTGGCCGGTGGCCGCGAAGGCCTCCTGTGTGGCGGTGCCGTCGTGGTGGATCGTGAACGTGGCCACGGCGTTGGTGCCGGCCTCGGCCAGGAACAGGCCGTGCCGGCCGTTGGGTACGAACGCGAAGGGCACGGCCCCGGGAAGGCTCGTTGTGACGGCGGTGGCGGCGGGCGCGCCGGAGCGGTCGAGGTTGAAGACCTGGAGGCTGCTGCCGTTCGCCTTGGTCGTGACCACGAGCTGGGAGCCCTCGCCGGTGAAGCCCACCTGCCCCGGGGTGTTGGTGAACTGGGGCGTGGCGTTCGGGTCGAGCCCGAGGCAGCGGTTCCAGTCGGCCTCCTCGTGGAGGCGGCCGCCGCGGACGGTGTAGCCCTGGATCGAGCCCCCGTCCAGGGCGTTGAGGACGTAGACGGTGTCGTCGTGCACGGCGACGCTCACCGGGAAGCGGCCGCCGGAGCCGACCACCTGCCGCAGCGCGAGCCGGTCGCCGTCCACGGAGAAGACGGAGACGGTGTCGCTGCCGGCGTTCACCGCGTACAGCAGGGCGTGGCGCGGGTCGTACGTCAGCGAGCCCTGGGAGGCGAGGTGGTCGGCGACCGATCCGGCCAGCACGCCGCCGAGGCCGTTCGTGTCGTAGGTGCCGGCCGGGGTGAGTTGTCCGTCGTCCGCCCGCCGGTAGGCGATGACCTGATTGCCCGCCGGGTTGTCGGTCTGGACGAACACCGCGTGGTGCCCGCCGCGCGGGTGGCCTTCGCCGCCGTACGCAGCCGCGGTGGACGGGGCGACCGCTGCTGCCGCCGCGAGCGCGGTCGCGACGGCCACGGCGAGCCGGGTGATCTTCTGCATGAGGGTTCTGCCTCCTGGAGGTCCGGAACCGATCCCACCGAGGTCTTGGGCACCATGGCCGGGAGTCGGAGCGACATGGGCGAGGGCTGTGACGGGAAGCCCGTTGACGGTGAACGGCGTGAGAGGGCTCGCCGCATTCCCTCTTGACACGGTATGTGACGTTCTGTCGGAATCCGCTGAAGGCGGCGATCCCGGCCCCGCCGGGATGCGCCCGGCTGTGGTCCTGGGTCGCACGGGAACCGATCCGTCGCCGCCCGATCGGACGGGATGTCAGGCAGGTGCGTGAGCTGTCGGTCAGGACCAGCACTGGGTATGGCCGGCAGCGCGACTCCCGCTGGGGGTACCACCTTGGTGGCGAGGAATCTGCCGTCGCAACGTGGGGAGACGGCGGGCCGGCGCGAGGGCCGGCCGCAGCGAACCGGTGCTCGGGTCGGGGGGGCTGACCCGAGTCACGCCGATGTCACCGCCGAGGCGACCTCAAGGGCACCCAACCTCGCCGAGCGAGACCATCTGGCGCCATCTGACGTGCCACGTTGCCCGGACCGACGCCCGCCGGTGCCACCGGTGGGCTGCGGTTTGCCCCGGGCGCTGATGTCGAAGGCTCCGATGCCGAGGGCATCGGCCTCAGTGGTCAGCCGGTTTCCGGCGGGGCGGAGAGGGGTCGGAGGCGGTGCCCGATGTCCCGGCCGCAGGTCACGGGGTTGCGCGCAGGGCGTGTTGAAGGCTTGCGATGAACCGGTGGAGGACGGCGGGGTGTCCGGCGGCGCGGGAAGGGTTGAGCTCGCAGATCGAGAGTGCTCGGAAGCGCGGGTCCCGGCAGGCGGTGTCCAGCGCCTCGGACAGGGCGTCGAGCGTGGGGCCGCTGTTGCGGCCGTCGGTGCTTTCGGCGAGCGGCGCGTCGGTGAAGTCCAGGACGTCGACGTCGAGGTGCACGGCGAGGGGGCCGGACGGGAGCCTACCGAGGGCCCGGGTCACCTCGGTTCCCGGCGTGGTGGCGAGATCGAGGTGCGAGCCCCATCGCAGGCCCAGGCCTCTTGCCTGCTCACGTTCCCAGGAGGTGGCGGCCTCGGGGTCGACGCCGAGGAGGTGGATCCGGTCCGGGGTGAGCAGCGGGCGGTGGGCGAAGGCGGCTGCCAGCGGCTCCGCGGCTCCGGGCAGGTCCAGTCCGTGGGCGAGCCCCATCCAGTCGAGGGCGCCCTCGTGGGTGCTCGCGGGAGTGTTGAGGTCGAAGTGCCGGTCGATGTAGAGCAGGCCGGCGTCCGGATCGCGTGCCGTGAGGGCTGCCATCACGCCCAGTGCGACGGTGCAGTTGCCGCCGATGACCAGGACGTCCGCGTCCTCCTCCAGCGCGCCGGCGACGTGGTCGGCGACCGCCCGGACGGCTTGGACCACTGCCGGGAGGTTCTGGGCCCGCGGGTGCTGCGGGTCAGGGGCCCACACGTGCAGCGGCCCGTCCCCCGCATCCCGTACCCGGCGGCCCGCGGCCCTCAGGCGATCGATCAGGCCCAGCTCGCGCAACACGCTCGGTGCGGCCTCCTGGCCGGGCGCGTAGCTGCCCGCACTGGTCGGGGCGCCCACCAAGACGAGATCCCGTCGCATCCACCCATCATCGCCGTCCGCCCGGACGGGCGCGAGCGGGCTGCTCCCGCGGGTCACCAGGGACGTCCGGCGCACGATGGCGGGCAGGTGGGCAGGCAGGCGGACAGGCCTGTTCCGGCGGGGGCGGCGCTGCTCGCAGCCCGGCCCGGCCGGTCTTCCGGGACGGGCGGCCGGCAGGCGGCGGCCGGCGACCCGTTGTTCTTGAATGGTCGCTCATGTATGTTTCTCCCATGCCCAGACCGCGCGAGTTCGACCCCGACGCCGTACTGAACCAGGCGATGCTCCGGTTCTGGGAGCGCGGGTACCGGGCCACGTCGATCGAGGACCTGGTGAAGGCCACGGGCGTCAAGCCCGGCAGCATCTACAGCGCGTTTCCCGGCGGCAAGCACGCGCTCTTCGTGAAGTCGCTGGAGCGCTACTCGAAGCTGGTCGTGCCCCAGAAGCTCGGTCGGTTGGAGGCGCCGGGCGCGTCGGTGGCGGAGGTCCGCGGCTACTTCGACGGACTCGTGCAAGACCTGCTCAGCCCCGAAGGGCGCCAGGGATGTCTCCTGGTCAACACGGCGATCGAGAGCGCCGCCGAGGACGACGCGGCGGCGGCCGTCGTGCGCGGCCACCTGGCGCGCCTGGAGCGGTGCATGACCCACGCCCTGGAGAACGCCGCCCGCCGGGGTGAGGTGCGGGACTCGCTGGACCCGGGCGGCACTGCCAAGCTGCTGGTCGCGACCTGTCAGGGGCTCATGGTCGTCGGCAAGGCGAATCCCGACGAGGCGGTTCTGCGGGCCATCGTCGACAACGCCTTCGCCGCGCTGTCCTGACGGCGCAACACTTCGGGCCACCGTGCGCGGTGGCCCTTTCGTCGGCCCAATAGTTGAATGACTACTCAAGAACGAGGTTCGGACATGAAGGCCATTGTCATATCCGCCCACGGCGGCCCCGAGGTCCTCACGGTCACGGAACTGCCCGACCCGGTGGCCGCCACCGGCGAGGTCCTCATCAGGGTCAAGGCGTTCGGCCTCAACCACGCCGAGGCGTACATGCGAAGCGGCGCCTGGGGTCAGGTGGCCGCCGTCCCCGGGATCGAGTGCGCCGGTCTCGTCGAGGCCGACCCCTCGGGTGAACTCCCCGTCGGGACGAAGGTGGTGGCGATCCTCGGCGGCATGGGACGGACCCGCAACGGCAGCTACGCGGAACTCGTGACCGTCCCCGCGACCAACGTGGTGGCCGTGGACTCGCCTCTGCCGTGGGCCGACCTGGCCGCCGTGCCCGAGGTGTACGCCACGGCGTACAGCGCCCTGCACGGCAACCTCGCCCTCAAGGCCGGGGAGACACTGCTGGTCCGGGGCGCGACCTCCTCCCTCGGGCAGGCCGCGGTCAACCTCGCCGTCCACCACGGCGCAACGGTGCTCGCCACCACCCGCAACCCGGCACGCACGCCGCTGCTCAAGGACCTCGGAGCCTCCGACGTGCTCATCGACGACGGGCGGCTGGCTGCGGAGGTCGAACGCAAGGGCCTCTCCGTCGACGCGCTGCTCGACATCGTCGGCAACGCGGTGCTTCGCGACTCCCTGGGCACGGTCGGGCCGCGCGGGCGGGTGTGCCAGATCGGCTTCCTCGGTGGATTCTCACCGGTGGCGGACTTCGACCCGATCGCCGATCTGCCGAGCGGCGTCCAACTCAGCTTCTTCGGCAGCGCCTTCGTCCTGGGAACCGCCGCCTTCCCCCTCTCGGACGTTCCGCTGGACGAGATCTACGCCCAGGTCGAGGCCGGCAGCCTGCGGGCCCGCCCCACCCGCATCTTCCGCTTCGACGAGATCGTCGAGGCCCACCGGGTGATGGAGGCCGGTCAGGCCCTGGGAAAGATGGCCGTCGTTCTCGACTGACCCGTCCCGACCCTGTGACCCAGGTCACAGACGGTTCCTGTCAGAAATCGGGGAGCTGCTCCGCTCAAGTCACCGAGAGCCAGCCAACCGACAGGAGCATCACATGAAGCACCGCATCGTCATCCTCGGTGCCGGCTACGCCGGGGCCTACGTGGCCGGGGCCTTGGCCCGCCGACTGTCCCCGGCGGACGCCGAGATCACCGTGGTCAACGCCGAGCCCGACTTCGTCCAGCGGCTGCGGCTACACCAGCTCGCGGCCGGCCAGGAGATCGAGGCTCCACCGCTCGCCGACGTCTTCGCGGGCACGGGGATCCGGCTGCGCCTGGCCCGTGTCACCGCCGTCGACCCTGACCGCCGGATCGTCGCCGTGGCCGACGCCGACGGCCGCGCCGAGCTCGGCTACGACACGCTCGTCCATGCGCTCGGCAGCCACGGCGACGTCGACGGTGTCCCCGGCGCGGCCGAGCACGCCTTCGACGTCGCCGGCCGGCCCTCGGCGCTGCGACTGCGCGAGCGCCTGGACGGCCTGGGCGACGGCGGGCGTGTGGTGGTCGTCGGCGACGGGCTGACCGGTATCGAGGCCGCCACCGAGATCGCCGAGTCCCGGCCCGGCCTGTCGGTGGCGCTCATCGCCCGCGGCGAGCTGGGCGCCCGGCTCTCCGCCGGAGCCCGCGGCCACCTGCGCCGGGCCTGTGACCGGCTGGGCATCACCGTCCTGGAACACACCGGCGTCGAAGCCGTCGAAGCGACCCGGGTGCTGTGCGCGGACGGTACCGCCCTGGCGGCCGACGCGACCGCGTGGACGGCCGGGTTCGCGGTCGACCCCATCGCCGCCGCCGGCGGGCTGGAGGTCACCGAGAAGGGTCGGATCGTCGTCGATCGCACCATGCGGTCGGTCTCGCACCCGGACGTCTATGCCGTCGGTGACAGCGCCTACGCCATCGGCGACAACGGCCGGCCGCTGCCGATGTCCTGCGCCTCGGCCGGCTACACCGGCATGCAGGCCACGGCCGCGATCGTGGGGCGCCTGACCGGCCGCACGGTCCCGAACACCAGGCTGGAGTACCTGGGCAACCACATCAGCCTCGGGCGGCAGGACGGGATCCTGCAGACGGTCGACGACGAAGGGCGGGCCAAGCCGAAGTACGTGGGCGGACGGAAGGCCGCGCGGATCAAGGCGGGCATCCTCTGGACTTCGCTCTGGGCCACCTCGCACCCGACCTTCGGACTGCCGAAGCGCAGGCACCGCCTGGCCGCCGCGCCGGTCGCGACCGGGCACAAGACGGTCGCCGTCTAGGGTGGTCCGCGTGGACAGCGCCGCTATCGATCGCTTCGACACCAGTCGGTTCGAGGCCGGCCGGAATCGGCTGGCCTCACTGGCGTACCGGCTGCTGGGCTCCGCCGCCGACGCCGAGGACGCCGTGCAGGACGCCTTCCTGCACTGGCAGGCCGCCGACCGGCAACGGATCACGGTGCCGGAAGCATGGCTGACCAAGGTCGTCACCAACCTGTGCCTCGACCGGCTCCGCTCGGCCCGGGCCCGCCGCGAACGCACCGTCGGCGCCTGGCTGCCCGAGCCACTGCTCGACGGCGACCCGATGCTCGGCCCGGCGGACACCTTCGAGCAGCGCGAATCGGTCTCCCTGGCCGTGCTGACCCTCATGGAGCGCCTGTCACCCGTCGAGCGGGCCGTCTACGTCCTGCGCGAAGCGTTCTCCCACAGCCACGCCGAGATCGCCGGGATCCTCGACATCACCGAATCCGCGAGCCAGCAGCACCTCCACCGGGCCCGCCGCCGCATCACCGCCGCGCGCCGCGGCGGCGGCGAGGCCGACCCGGCATCCGCCCGCAGGATCGTCGAGGAATTCCTCGCAGCCGCATCCTCGGGCCGGACCGAACGCCTGGTGGCGCTGCTCACCGACGACGCGACCGCGATCTCCGACTCCAACGGCGCCGGCCCGGCCAAGACGCTGCTGAGGTACGACACACCACAGCGCGTCGCCGCCATGGCACGTGCCGGTTTCAGACCCACACCCGCGAAGCGGCGACTCGTCGGCGGGACGCCCGCGATCCACTACGCGTGCGTCAACGGCGCCCCCGCGATCCTCTTCGTGATCGGCGACCGGGTCATCGGCGCGGTGACGTTCGACATCACCGGCGGCAGGATCGCGACCATGCGCGGCATCGGCGTCCCCACCCGCCTCGTCCGCCTCACCGAAACCTGGCAGCAACACGAACGGGACACGCCACTCGTCGCCCAGTGGTGACCCGACGCCGACCGCGGCACCCCGGGACCGGTCAGGGCCCCGGGCGAACTGCGCGGGCCCGGCCCGCGCGGTGGCCCGGGCCCGCCGGGGTGCTACGCGGCGAGGGCGGCGCGCCCGGGCGCCCGGCGGCGGCCGGCGGAGCCCTGGTCGTCGCGGCCGTGGGCCGCCCGGGACTCGCCGCTGATCCGGGCGGGGCGGCCGCGGCGGCCGCGGTTCGTGGAAGCGCCGCGGCGCGGTCGTTCGACGACGGGGTCGGGGATGACGACGGGCACGCCGGTGGGCACGCGGGCGCCGGTGATGCGGGCGAGCTCCTCGTCGCCGGCCAGGACCCTGGTGGTGACGGGGGTGATGCCGGCCGTGGTCATCATGCGGGCCATCGCGCGGCGCTGGTTGGGCAGGACGAGCGTGACGACGGTGCCGGACCCGCCGGCCCGCGCCGTGCGCCCGCCCCGGTGCAGGTAGTCCTTGTGGTCGCCCGGCGGGTCCAGGTTGACGACCAGGTCGAGCCCGTCGACGTGGATGCCCCGGGCGGCGACGTTGGTCGCGACCAGTGCGGTCACGTGGCCGGTGCGGAACTGTTCCAGGGTGCGGGTGCGCTGCGGCTGGGACTTGCCCCCGTGCAGGGCCGCGGCCTTCACCCCGCTCGCGAGCAGGTCGTCGACCAGGCGGTCCGCGCCGTCCTTGGTGTCGATGAACATGATCACTCCGCCGTCACGGGAGGCGATGTGGGCGATCGTGGCGTTCTTGTCGAAGTTCTGCACCTGCAGCACGTGGTGCTCCATGGTGGTGACCGTCGCCGCGGACGGGTCCACCGAGTGCGTGACCGGGTCCTCCAGGAAGCGCCGCACGAGGCGGTCGACGTTGCGGTCCAGGGTGGCGGAGAACAGCATCGTCTGGCCGCCTTCGGCGACCTGTTCGAGGAGCTCGGTGACCTGCGGCAGGAAGCCCATGTCGGCCATCTGGTCGGCCTCGTCGAGGACGGTGACGCCGACCTCGTCCAGCCGGCAGTCGCCGCGCTGGATCAGGTCCTTGAGCCTGCCGGGGGTGGCCACCACGACCTCCGCCCCGCGGTTGAGCGCCTGAGCCTGACGGCCGATCGACACCCCGCCGACCACGGTCGCCATCCGCAGGCGCACCGCGTGGGCGTAGGGGGTGAGGGCTTCGGTGACCTGCTGTGCGAGCTCGCGGGTGGGGACCAGGACCAGGGCCAGCGGTCGGCGGGGTTCGGCCCTGCGCCCGGCGGTGCGGGCCAGCACGGCGAGGCCGAACGCGATCGTCTTGCCGGAACCGGTGCGGCCTCGTCCGAGGACGTCGCGGCCGGCCAGCGAGTTCGGGAGCGTCGCGGCCTGGATCGGGAACGGCGAGGTGACGCCGTGCCGGGTCAGCACCGACAGCAGCGCCTTCGGCATGTCCAGCTCGTCGAAGGACTCGACGGCCGGCAGCGCCGGGGTGCTGCTCACCGGCATCGCGAACTCCCCCTGCGAGGAGGAACCCTGGCGGCCACCCCCGGGGGAGGAGCGCCGGCCCCCGGCCGGCCGGGATCCGTAGAAGGAGGAGCCGCCGGACCGGGAACCGCCGGATCGGGAACCGCCGGACCGGGAGCTGCCGCCGGAGCGGGAGCCCGCGGCGGAGCGGGAGTCGGCGTTCTGGTAGGACGAGCGACTGGAGCGTTCCATGGAAAAACCTTCCTCGGGGCGGCACGTCACGAGGAAGGCTCCGTGGCGCGGTGCGCCGGCGGAGACCGCAAGGGAACGGGCCGGAGTGTGACGGGCGGAGCGTGGACGGTAGAACCGTGCGGCACGTCGTCACCTACGGTCGGCGCTCACCGAAAGGAGCGGGAGCGAAGAACTCGAACCGTGAACTGTCACGGCAGGGCGCAGATCCGGACGCGGCGCTGTGCGTCTCGCGTGGGGGATGGCCGCCGGTGGCGGAGCCAGGGGCCTCAACGGCCGGGGACGCGTCGTGGTGCAACGCCGAGGGGCCCGCACCGGGCATCATGTACGCGGTGCGGGCCCCTCACTGCTGGGCGTATGCCGTGGCAGGAGAACTACAGGGGGCGGATGTTCTCGGCCTGCGGGCCCTTCTGGCCCTGCGTGACGTCGAACTCGACCTTCTGGCCCTCGAGCAGCTCACGGAAGCCCTGGGCGTTGATGTTCGAGTAGTGGGCGAACACGTCCGGGCCGCCACCCTCCTGCTCGATGAAGCCGAAGCCCTTTTCCGCGTTGAACCACTTCACGGTGCCGTTAGCCATAAAAAACAATCTCCTTCAAAGGCTGTCCGAAGCACGCACAGTGCGGGCTTCCAGTCGCCGCGATGAGCGCCCGCCCGGGGAAGAGCCGGGAAACAAAAATGCGCCTGCGAATACATCAGCAGGCGCACACAAAGTTCATGGGAACCACTACTGCAACTAAAACGACTCTAGCAGGCCCGGGACCGAAACGGTGGATATTCCGGCGCCGGTTCCAGGAAAACGTCCCCCGGGGCCGTCGGCCGGGTGCCGGCGGTCCTCGGCACCGGCGCCGCGCGTGCGGTGCGGTGCGGTGCGAGGGACGTTCGTGATTCGTAAGGCCCGGCGCCCCGGTTCCGGCACGGGCCGTTCCTACAGTTGCCGGGAGGTTGTTCCCGAGAAGAAGGGCGGACCGCGATGACGGCCGACCAGGACGTCCTGCCGAGCGCCGAGGTGGCCGTGATCGGCGGCTCCGGACTCTACGAGCTGCTGGACGACGTGACGGAGGTACGGGTGGACACCCCGTACGGCGAACCGAGCGACTCGCTGTTCCTCGGCGACGTGGCCGGGCGCACCGTCGCCTTCCTGCCCCGGCACGGCCGCGGCCACCGGGTGCCCCCGCACCGGATCAACTACCGCGCCAACCTGTGGGCGCTGCACACCCTGGGCGTGCGGCAGGTGGTGGCGCCGTGCGCGGTCGGCGGGCTGCGCCCGGAGCACGGGCCGGGCACCCTGCTCGTCCCCGACCAGTTCGTGGACCGGACCTCGGGGCGGGTGCAGACCTTCTACGACGGGCTGCCGCTGCCGGACGGTACGGTGCCGGAGGTCGTGCACGTGTCGATGGCCGACCCGTACTGCCCGGCGGGGCGGCACGCGGCGATGGAGGCCGCCCGGGAGGCGGCCTGGGAGACGGTCGACGGCGGCACGCTCGTGGTGATCGAGGGCCCGCGGTTCTCCACCCGCGCCGAGTCCCGTTGGTTCACCGCCAACGGCTGGTCGGTGGTCGGCATGACCGGCCACCCGGAGGCCGTCCTCGCCCGCGAACTCGGGCTCTGCTACACCTCGGTGGCCCTGGTGACCGACCTCGACGCCGGGGTGGAGAGCGGCGGGGGCGTCACCCACGGCGAGGTCCTCAAGGAGTTCGCCCGCAACGTCGACCGGCTGCGCACCGTGCTGTTCAAGGCACTGGAGCGGCTGCCGCTCGAGCGCGAGTGCGCCTGCCCGCACGCCCTGGACGGTCTCACGACCGGTCTTCCCGGGGTCGCCGGCGCCTGACGGCCCGCTCCCGGCCCCGCTGCCGGTCCCGGTCCCGCTGCCGATCCCGGTGCCGCCACCGCCCGACGAACGCGACCAGCAGCGCGACGCCGGCGGTGGCGGCCAGTACCAGCAGCCAGTTGCGCAGGTAGGGCAGCGGCAGCACCGACGGGTTGCCGTGGTCGTCGTCGGCGCGCAGCACGGCGGGCAGGCCGACGGCGGTGACGGCCGCCGCGACGACCAGCCAGCCGCGCAGCACGGGCCCGCGCACCAGGAACGCGCCCAGCAGGCACACCAGCGGCACCCACAGCCCGTCGTGGATCACCAGCCCGCCGAACGCCCAGACCAGGATGCCCAGTGGGTCGGTGATGTACGGGTCGCCGAGCAGCCCGTAGAGGCCGTAGCCGATCAGGGCGAGCCCGGCCGTGAGCAGCAGGCCGCGGACGACGGTGGTCATGCGATCACCTCGATGCGCGCGACCCACTTGGTCTGCAGGACACCGGGGCGGTTCGGCGCGATGACGCGCGCGGGGAATCCGTGGTCCGCGGCCAGGACCTCGCCGTTGACCCGCAGGGCGAGCAGGCTGAGCGGATCGTCGACGTACGGCGCCGGCATCTCCGTCACCCGGTACGGTCCCTCGGCCTCCAGCGAGGTGACCCGCACCGCCGAGCCGGGCGGGGCTCCCGCCCGCCGCACCAGGTCGGCCACCCGGACCCCGGTCCAGCGGGCCGAGGCGCTCCAGCCCTCCACGCAGGAGATGGGCAACTCCACCTCGTGCTGGGGCAGTTCGCCCAGGTCGGCGAGGGTGAGTTCGTACGGCCGAGGGCCGTCCACCCGGAGCCGCCAGTCGGCGGGCACGGTGACCGTCCCGGCCTGGGCGGCGGTGCGGTTCACCGGCAGCCCCTGGGGGCCGAGATCGGGGCGGCGCGGGGCCAGCAGGTCCAGGGAACGCAGCCACGGCACGGTCTGTCCGGCGGTGACGAGGGTGACGGCGCCGGTGGCGGCGGCGGTCGCCGTGAGGAACGCCCGGCGCTGGGCCAGGGCCGGAGCGGTCCGGCGCCACCAGGCGGAGGCGATCTGGGGCGCCTTGACGCAGAGGTGGACCAGCAGTCCTCCGGTCGCCAGCCAGCCCAGCCAGAAGTGGGTCTGCCGGAACGGGAACGGCCACGGGTACCACTGCAGGGTGTTCAGCAGACCGGTGAACAGCTCCAGCAGGACGGCCGCCACGAGGAGTGCGATGCCGAGCCGCTCCAGGGCGTGCAGCACGCTGCGCGCCGGCGGCCACTCGAACAGCCGTGGGTAGACCGCCCACAGTTTCGCTCCGGCCAGCGGGATCGCGGCCAGGCCGCTGATCACGTGCAGGCCCTGGGTGATCCGGTAGCCGTTCACCGGCCGTGCGGGCAGGTGCGGCGCGAGCCATCCGGGCGGGTCCTGGAGCAGATGGCTGGCCAGACCGGTCAGGAAGCAGACCAGGAGGGCAGCACCCAGCCAGCGGCCGACGACGACCACGGTCCGGGCCTCGTGCAGCGGTGAGGTGAACGCCCCCTCGCGCAACGGCCCGCGGCGCAGGAACGCCGGGGGAGCGGGCAGCGGCGGGTCGTGGCGGCGGCGGGCGGAAGGAGTGCCGGAGTCGGCGGGTTCGGTGTCCACGCGTCCATCGAAGCGCCCCGGCACGTCCCGCCGGTGCTCCGACGTGCTTACGGAACGCGAACGCCGGGCTCGCCGAGCGGTCCGCCCGCCCCCGCCGGTGGAAGGGTGGGCGACGTGACCTCCCGTACCGTCCCGCCCTGCCTCCTCGCTCTGGCCACCCTGGTCACCGCCCTGGCGCTGACCGTCTCCCGCAGCGGAGCCCTCCCGCTCCACGGCTGGTACCTCCTCGACGTCGCCCTCTTCGCCGTCGCGGTACCGCTGCTGCGCAGGGTTCCCCGCCGACAGGCCGTGCCGCTGGTCCTGGCCGGCAGCATCGCCGTGGCCGCCGTCGGGCTCCTGGCACCACCGCGCACCAGCGACGACGCCTACCGCTACGTCTGGGACGGCCGGGTCCAGGCGGCCGGGATCTCGCCCTACGCGCACACCCCGGACGATCCGGCGCTGGCACGGCTGCGCGACCCGGTGCTCTTCCCGGTGGGCGACGGATGCACGGGCTGGGACGAGCGGCGCACCACGGCCGGGGACTGCACCCGGATCAACCGGCCGGCCGTGCACACCATCTACCCGCCGGTGGCGCAGGCGTGGTTCGTCCTGGTGCACCCGTCCGGCGGCGGGGTCCGTGGGGTGCAGGCCGGCGGGGCGGTGCTGGCGGTGGCGACCACCGGGCTCCTGCTGGGGCTCGGGCGGGAGGCGTGGCGGGCCGCGCTGTGGGGCTGGTTCCCCGGCGTGACGGTGTGGGCCGTCAACGACGCGCACGTGGACACGCTCGGCGCGCTGCTGACGGTCGCCGGGCTCGGCTGCGCGGCGCGGGGGCGAGCCGTCCGCGGGGGACTCCTCCTGGGCGGCGCGGTCGCGGCCAAGCTGCTGCCGGCCCTCGCCCTTCCCGGCGCGCTGTCGGGCCTGCTGGCCCGGCGCCCGACCCGCGACGACGTCCTGCTCGTCGGAGCCGCGCTCGGCGCCTTCGCACTGTCCTACCTGCCGTACGTGGTGGCCTCCGGCACCTCCGTGCTGGGCTACCTGCCGGGCTACCTGCGGGAGGAGGGCTACGAGCAGGGGCACATCGACCGGTTCGGACTGCTGCGACTGGTGCTTCCGGACCGCCTCGTGCCATGGGCGGCGGCTCTGGTCCTCGCGGTGGTGGCGGTCCGGGTGCTGCGCCGGGGCGACCGGCACCGGCCGTGGGCCGGCGCGCTCCTGGTGACGGGCACGGCGCTGCTGCTCGTCGCGCCCTCCTACCCCTGGTACGGGCTCCTGGTGGTCGCGCTGGTCGCCCTCGACGGCCGCTGGGAGTGGCTGGCCGTCCCGGCCGCCGGGCAGGCGCTCTACCTGACGGGAGGCCAGGCGGCGCAGCAACTCGCCTACGGGACGGCGCTGTGCGTCGTCCTCCTGGTCCCGCTGCTGCGGCAGCGCTCCGCGGGCCGGCCGGCCGTGGTGGCGGGCGGCGAGAAGTGACGGAAGTCTGACGTACCGGCGCCGGCCCTGGCCCTTTCGCCGCTCGGCTGGTCGAATCGGCGGCGTGAGCGAACAGATCGACGAGGGCCGGGGAACGCCGGTCGGCCGACGCGTGGTGCTGGGGCTGCTCGGGCTCGGCGCGGCGGGGGTCGCGGCCGGCCCGTACCTTCAGAGGGCCCAGGACGCGGTGGCCGGCAAGGACCCGACGGGTCTCACCGGCCTGCTGCCGGGAGGAGGCGGCTTCCGGTACTACTCCGTGGTCTCCTCGGTCCCGACCCGGGGCCCGGACACGTACACCCTGACGGTGGACGGACTGGTGGAACGCCCCGGCAGCTACCGCCTGGCCGACCTCCAGGCGATGCCCCAGCGCCGGATCGTGCGGGACGTGCAGTGCGTGACCGGCTGGCGGGTGCCGAACACCCCGTTCGAGGGCGTGCCGCTGGCCCACCTGCTCGACGCCGCCGGCGTCACGGCGGGCGCCGCAGCGGTGCGGTTCAGCTGCTTCGACGGCGAGTACACCGAGAGCCTCACCCTGGAGCAGGCCCGGCGTGACGACGTGGTGGTCGCGCTCAAGCTCCAGGACGCCCCGATCTCCCACTCCCACGGCGGGCCGGTACGCCTGTACGTGGCGCCGATGTACTTCTACAAGTCGGCCAAGTGGCTGTCCGGGATCACCGTCACCGGCACGGTGGAGCCGGGTTACTGGGAGCAGAACGGCTACGACGTCGACGCCTGGGTCGGCCGCTCGAACGGACGTGACGATGCACCGACCGTCTGACCTCGTCCTCCGCTTCACCCGGGCCGAGCGCTGGGTGCACCGCGCCACCGCCGCCCTGATGCTGACCTGCCTGGCCACTGCCGCCTGCCTCTACCTGCCGCCGCTGGCCGAACTGGTCGGGCGCCGAAGGCTCGTCGTCACCGTGCACGTGTGGTGCGGCCTGGCGCTGCCGGCACCGCTGCTGACCGGACTGGCCTTCCGCGCGGTCCGCGCGGACGTGTCGAGGCTCAGCCGGTTCCATCCCGTGGACCGGCAGTGGCTGCGGGCGACGTGGGCACGCGCGGCGCACCGGCCGGCGGGGAAGTTCAACGCCGGGCAGAAGCTCTACGCCCAGTGGACGCTCGGGGCGATGCTGGTGATCCTCGGCACGGGCCTGCTGATGTGGCTCACCCACCTGGCGCCGCCGGCCTGGCGGACCGGCGCGACCTTCGTCCACGACTGGCTCGCCGCGGCCATCGCCGTGGTGACCGCCGGGCACGTTCGCCTGGCCCTGCGGGACCCCGAGGCCCGGCGCGGGATGCGGACCGGGCTGGTCGACCGCGGCTGGGCCGCGCGGGAGCACCCGCAGTGGCCCGACGGCCATCCTGCGGGGGCGGAGGAGCAGCCCCGGCGGCACGCCTCGTCAGCGGGGACGGACGACCTTCCGGAAGGCGAGGAAACGCCGGCCGTGTGAGGACCAGCGCTCGGTCTCGACGAGCCCGGCCCGACCGGCACGACGGGCGGTGGCCGCCGCACCACTGCGGGCCCAGGCGAACGGCGGCCCGACCCGCCCGTCGGGGCCCTCGACCCGGACGGTGATCCGTTCGTCGATCTCCCCCGGCTCCACCTCGACCAGCAACACGCCACCCGGAGCGAGGATTTCGGCGCTCCGGCCGAGCAACAGCCCCGGGTCGCCGCCGATGCCGAGGTTGCCGTCGGCGAGCAGCGCGCCACCCCAACGGCCCTCCGCGGGGAGCCGGTCGAACACCGACCGGCGCAGGGCGGGCCCGCCGAGGCTCCTGGTCCGGTCCACCGCCGCTCCGGTGACGTCGACACCCATCGCCGGCACGCCCAGACCCAGCAGGGCCGCGACGAGACGGCCGGGGCCGCACCCGAGGTCCACCACCGGCGCGGCCAGCACGGTGCAGCGCAGCAGCAGCCCGTGATCCGCCCCGGCGGCGGGCGCGCACCAGCGTTCGACATCGAGCGGGATCCGGTGGCCGCCCTCGCCCCGCAGCCACAGCGGGCCCCGGCCGGCGCGGACGGCCTCGGCGAACGGGTCGTCCACCCACGGCTCGGCAGCGACGGTCACCCCGTCACCTCCCGGTCGGTCTCGATCGATCGGAGGCACGCCGCGAACCTGCCCGCCGGAGCCTCGGCGGCGACGTGACGCGCATCCCGGATGGTGTCCACGTCGGTGACCACCGGGAGCCGGCCGATCATCAGGTTCTCCGCCACCAGCCGGTCGAGCAGGGCCTGCCCGGTGTCCGGTGCGGACATCGGCAGCCCCAGGAGCAGCCGCCCGGCCAGCCGCTCGGTGGGCCTGGCCAGCCCGAGCGCCCAGAACCCGCCGTCGCCGGCCGGGCCGTACCAGGCGTCGACGCCGGTGCGCCGGGCGGGCGACAAGGACTCGGCGAGGAGTGCGGCGTCCACCTGCGGGGTGTCCATGCCGACCAGCAGGGCGGGTGCGTCCGGCGCGAGAACGGCGGCCGCCGCGAAGGCCGCCGCGAGCCGCTCGTCCAGCCCGCCGCCCGACTGCGGCACGACCTGCCAGCCGGGGGGCAGCCAGGCGCCGACGGCGCCGTCCAGGACGAGCAGCCGCCGTCCGGCCGGCATCCGGGAGAGGGCGGTGAGGGTGTCGGTGAGGGCCGCCTCGGCCAGCGCCGCCGCCTGCTCGGGCGTGCAGGGCGGGGTGAGACGGGTCTTCACGCGCCCCGGGACCGGCGACTTGGCGATCACCATCAGGGTCGGGGCCGGCGCGGCCAACACGGCCCGCATGTCACGGACGGCCTGCCGGGTGCCGCGCACGGTACCGGTGACCTTGGAACGACCCGTGCGCGGCAGGTAGTCGACGGGCGTCTCGGCGATCCGCATCCCGGCCGCCGACGCGGAGAGCACCATCTCCAGGGGGTAGCCGGAGCGACGGTCGCCCAGGCCCAGTGCCAGCAGCCGGTCACGGCGGGCGGCCCGCATCGGCCCGAGGTCGTGCAGCGCCGCCCCCGTCCTCGCCCGCAGCCGGCGGGCCAGGGCCGCATTGGCCAGGCGGGCGTGCAACGGCCACGCCCCGGCGGTCGCGGGGCGGCGCCGGCCGAGCACCAGGTCCGCCGAGCCGGCGAGGACGGGCCCGGCGACCCTCGGCAGCTGGGCGGGATCCAGCGAGCCGTCGCAGTCCATGAAGCAGACCAGCTCGGCGGTCGCGGCGAGCAGTCCGGCGTGGCACGCGGCGCCGAAGCCGCGCCGCGGCTCCTCGACGACCGTCGCGCCCAGCGAGCGCGCCAGCCCGGCCGAGCCGTCACGGGAACCGTTGTCGACGACGATCGCGCGCCAGCCCACGGGCACACGCCCCAGCACCCAGCTCAGGGCCTCGGCCTCGTCGAGGCACGGCAGGATCACGTCGGCGCACGGCGGAAGAGGGGGAATCGAATCGATCACGTCGGCCACGCTAAGCGCGGGCGGGCACGTGGCGGCCGAACCGCGCCCTTACGAAAGTCCTACGTCGGCCCACCGGCGGCGGGCCCGCGGTCCGCCGGAGCCGCGATCTTACGGAACGCGAACGTCGAACCCGGCGCGGCACCCGGCCACGGCCGCGGCTCGTATCCTCGGCGAGGTGAACGACAGCCCCGCTTCCGCCGCACCACCGGACCCCGCCCGCATCCTGGTGATCGACGACGACCTCACCGTGGGCGAGGTCGTCGCCGGCTACCTCACCCGGGCCGGCCACCACGTCGACCGGGCCTGCGACGGCAACCAGGGCCTCGACCTGGCCCGCGCCCACCGCCCCGACCTCCTGGTCCTGGACCTCATGCTCCCCGGGATCGACGGCCTGGAGATCCTGCGCAGGCTGCGCGCCACCGAGGACGGCGCCGACCTCCCCGTGGTCATGCTCACCGCCAAGGGGGACGAGGCCGACCGCATCCTCGGCCTGGAACTGGGCGCGGACGACTACGTCACCAAGCCCTTCAGCCCGAGGGAGCTCGTCCTGCGCGTCCAGTCCGTCCTGCGCCGATCCCGCGCCGCCGCTCCCACGACGCCGCCCCCCGGACCGCTGGCATCCGGGGACATCGTGCTCGACCCGCAGGCCCGCCGGGCCCACCGCGGAGGACGTGAACTCACGCTCACACTCAGGGAGTTCGACCTTCTCGCGTTCCTCCTCCGGTACCCCCGGACGGTCTTCCCCCGCCAGGAGCTGATGCAGCGGGTCTGGGGCTGGGACTTCGGGGACCTCTCCACCGTCACCGTCCACGTCCGCCGGCTGCGCGAGAAGATCGAGGACGACCCCGCCGCACCGACGCTGATCACCACGGTCTGGGGCGTCGGCTACCGCTACGACCCGGTGACGGACGAGAAGGACGGCCCGGCGTGAAGGACCTGCTGCTGATCGCCCTGTTCGCGGGGCTCGGCGCCACCGGCGCCGGCCTGCTCGGATGGGTGGCCGTGCGACTGCTGCGCCGCCGCTCGATGGCGCTCTCGCTCTTCTGCGTCGCCGTCGTCACCGTCCTCGCCGTCACCTCCGGGACGTTCGCCGTCGCCCAGGCGATGTTCCTGTCCCGACACGACCTCGGCGTGGTGATCACCGTCCTCGGCATGGCCTCGGTCGTCTCGCTGCTCACGGCCGCCCTCCTCGGACGCCAGGTCGTGGCCGGCAGCCGCGCCCTGACCGCAGCCGCCCGTACCGTCGGGAGCGACACCGGCTTCACCGCACCGGAGCACCCCCTCGGCCTCGAACTGGCCCAGCTCAGCGAGGAGCTCGCCGCCACCAGCGCCCGGCTCGCCGAGTCCCGCGCCCGGGCGCAGGCACTGGACGCCTCGCGCCGCGAGCTGATCGCCTGGATCTCCCACGACCTGCGCACCCCCCTCGCCGGGCTGCGCGCCATGGCGGAGGCGCTGGAGGACGGCGTCGTCGACGAGCCCGGGCACTACCTCAAGCGGATCCGCACCGAGGTCGAGCGGCTCACCGGGATGGTCGACGACCTCTTCGAACTCTCCCGCATCCAGGCCGGCGCGCTGTCCCTCTCGGTGTCCCGGGTCTCCGTCTACGACCTGGTCGACGACGCGCTGGCCGGTGCCCACCCCCTGGCCCGCCAGCGGGGTGTCCGCCTGGAGGGCCGTCAGGTCGCCGCCGAGCCGGTCGAGGTCGACAGCCGCGAGATCACCCGGGTGCTCGGCAACCTCCTGGTCAACGCGATCCGCTCGACGCCCGAGGACGGCGTCGTCGCCGTCTCCGCCCGCCGGGAGGTGGACGAGGTGGTCCTCTCGGTCACCGACGGCTGCGGCGGCATCCCGGAACAGGACCTCTCCCGGGTGTTCGAGACCGGCTGGCGCGGCAGTACCGCCCGCACGCCGCGGCGGGATCCCGGCGAAGGCGGGGACAGCGGCGCCGGGCTCGGCCTGGCCATCGTCCGCGGCATCGTCGAGGCGCACGCCGGGCGTGCCCGGGTGCACAACGTCACCGGAGGCTGCTGCTTCGAGATCGCGCTCCCGGCGGCGCGCGGGTAGTCAGGCCCGCAGGGGCGCGGCGGCGAACTCGGCCATCCCCGCACGGAACGGCACCCGGGCCCGCCAGCCCAGCTCGGCCCGCAGCCGGGAGGAGTCGGCGGTGACGTGCCGGACGTCCCCGAGCCGGTACTGCCCGGTCACCACCGGGGCCGGCCCGCCGTAGGAGTCGGCCAGCGCCCGGGCCATCTCGCCGACCGTGCGCACCTCCCCGCTGCCGACGTTGTACGCCCGGGCGTGGCCGGGCAGCCGGCCACGGACGTCCTCCAACGCGGCCAGGTTCGCCGCCGCGACGTCGTCGACGTGGACGAAGTCCCGGCGCTGGCCGCCGTCCTCGAACACCCGTGGGGCCTCGCCGCGGGCGAGCGCCGAACGGAACAGCGAGGCCACCCCGGCGTACGGGGTGTCCCGCGGCATGCCCGGGCCGTAGACGTTGTGGTAACGCAGTGCCAGGACGGACCCGTCGCACGCGCGGGCCCAGGCGGCGGCCAGGTGCTCCTGGGCGAGCTTGGTCGCGGCGTACACGTTGCGGGGGTCGCCCGGTGCGTCCTCCGCCACCAGGCCCGGCCGGAGCGGCTCGCCGCACGCCGGGCAGGGCGGTTCGAACCGGCCGGCGTCGAGATCCTCCGGGCGCCGTGGACCGGGCGTCACGCTCCCGTGCTCCCGGCACGCGTACCGGCCCTCGCCGTAGATCACCATCGATCCGGCCAGCACCAGGTTCCGCACCCCTGCCCGTGCCATCGCGGAGAGCAGCACCGCCGTGCCGAGGTCGTTGCAGCCGACGTACTCGGGCGCGTCGTCGAGGTCGAGACCGAGGCCGACCATCGCCGCCTGGTGGCAGACCGCGTCCACCCCGGCGAGGGCCCGCTCCACCGTCTGCGCGTCCCGGACGTCGCCGTGCCGGAACTCGGCGTCGGCCGGCAGGTCGGGAGCCGACCCCGAGGGGTGGACCGCGGGCAGCAGCGCGTCCAGCACCCGGACCTCGTGGCCCGCCACGACCAGGGCACGCACCACGGCCGAACCGATGAACCCGGCGCCGCCGGTGACCAGAATCCTCATGACCGGGGACGCTACCGGTCGAGCCGCCCCCTGGACCGTCGCGCTGCGACGGTGTCAGCAATCCGTAAGGCGGACGTGCCAAGTCGCGGTCGGGAAGGCGGAGTACGCCCTCGGACGTCGAAGCGGCCCCGGCGGACCCGCTCCGCGCACGGGCCGGCCGTGCAGGCCCGTTCACCCCGCCGGACGTGGAGGACCGGCACGCGGCCGGCCGTCCGCGTGGCCGTCCTCGTGACCGCCGCGCCGGGGGCCGGCTCAGGGGGCCATGGTCAGTCCCGCCGCGGCGGCGCCCCGGCTGAGCACCACCGAGCTGATGTGCTCCAGGGCCCGGGCGTAGTCGGCCCGGGCGGGCTCGCGGCGGGCGGCCTCGCGCAGGTCGAGGACACGGTAGGGCGGGCCGAGGTCCGTCACCTGGGGCACGAACTCGGCCCGGGAGACCGTCCACCGCTGCCCCGGTGCGGGCGGCGGGGCGAAGGTGAACCGGGCGATCGAGCTCCAGTTGCCCCGCGGGTCCTCGGCGCCGTCGTACGTGAACATGTGCCCGGCGAGCTGGTCGCCGAGGCCGTACACCGTCCAGGTCTGGTTGACCTTCTCGTACGCCTGGGGGACGTGCGCGTGGGTGCCGAGGATCAGGTCGATGTCGGCCCGGGCCCCGTCCTGTCCCGCGGCCAGCTCGCGGGCCAGGGTGAGTTGCTGCTCGTTCGGCGTGTCCTGCCATTCGGTGCCCCAGTGGATGCTGACCACCACGAGGTCCGCGCCGGCCTGCCGGGCGGCGCGCGCGTCGGCGAGGATCCGGTCCCGGTCGATCAGGTTCACCGCCCAGGGCCGGCCCGCCGGCAGCGGGATGCCGTTGGTGCCGTACGTGTAGGCGAGCTGGGCCACGGTGGCGCCGCCGGCGCGGAGCAGCGCGGGCCGCCCGGCCTCGTCCGCGTCGCGGGCCGAGCCGGTGTGCGCCAGGCCGACGGCGTCCATGGCGTCGAGCGTGCGCCGGATGCCGGCCGGGCCGTCGTCGAGGGTGTGGTTGGAAGCGGTGTCGCAGGAGGTGTAGCCGGCCTCCTTGAGGGCCCGGGCGACCTGGGGCGGCGACTTGAACGCCGGGTAACCGGTGAACGGCCCGCCGTCGGCGCCGTAGACCGTCTCCATGTGACAGATGGCCAGGTCCGCGCCGCTGATCAGCGGTTTGACGCCGGCGAGCATCCGGCCGAAGTCGTACCCGTCCCCGCCCGCGTCCTCCTTGGCCTGCTGGATGATCTCGGTGTGCGGCAGGACGTCGCCGGTGGCGACGAGGGTGAACGCCCGCGGCCCGGTCGGCGACGCGGTGCCCCGGGCCGGGGACGCGGTGGACGTGGGGCTCCCGCTCTCCACCGGCGGCAGTGCGCCCGGGGCACCGCAGCCGGCGGACGCGAGGAGCAGGGTGACGGCCGCCGCGACGGCTGGTGGGCGGATCGGACGCATGGTCATCTCGTCTCACAGTCGGAAGGTAGGACCAACCCTCCGACTATGCGACGGCCCGGCCGCGCCCCCTCGGACCCACGCCCGGAGGTCACCCCGGGGCACGCGTCCGGCCTTGCCGCCCGGCCCTGGTGTGGCGGGCGGCGAGGGCCGCGCCCGGCCGGCCGTTA
>NZ_JBHJUK010000114.1:0-29264 GCF_042266225.1 Kitasatospora sp. NPDC056181 | reverse complement strand
GCTGGGTGGCGCAGGTGAAGGCCTCCCGCCCCGGCAGCCAGCTCTTCGCCGTCGGTGGTGACAGCAAGATCTGGGCCAACGAGGGTTCCTACACCGCGAACACGTGGGGCACCTTCGAGCAGGTTCCGAACAACAGCGGCATCCGCCAGGTCAGCGCCGTCACCATGGGCGACAAGGTGCGCCTGTTCGCCATCGGCGGTGACCGCCAGATCTGGACCGCCACCAAGAGCACCACGACCGGCGCCTGGAGCGCGTTCGAGGCCGTACCGGGCAACAGCGGGATGCAGCAGGTGAGCGCCGTCGCCATGGGCGACAAGGTGCGCTTGTTCGCGATCGGCGGCGACAACCAGATCTGGACCGCCGCCGGCGATTACACCGCCGGCACCTGGACCCCGTTCGAGGCCCTGCCCAGCAGCGGCATCAAGCAGGTGACCGCCACCACCGTCGGAAACACCGTGCGCCTGTTCGCGATCGGCGCCGACCAGCAGATCTGGACCACCACCGGCGACTACACCGCCGGCACCTGGACCACCTTCGCAGCCGTCCCCAGCAGCGGAATCCAGCACATCACCGCCACCACCGTCGGAAACACCGTGCGCCTGTTCGCCGTCGGCGCCGACCAGCAGATCTGGACCACCGACAGCACCGACAACGGCCCCTGGACCACCTTCGACCCGGTCCCCAACGCCGGCGGCGTCAAGCAGGTCGCCGCCACCACCATCGGCGACACCGTGCGCCTGTTCGCCATCGGCAGCGACCAGCAGATCTGGACCGCCGACAAGAAGGCCGACGGCAGCTGGACCACCTTCTACGCCGTCACCAGCAGCACCATCCAGAACATCACCGCCACCCCGGCCGGCTGACCCCCGGGCGCCGGCCGGAAGGCGGCCCGCGCCGCTTACGGGCCATCGGCCTCCGGCCGGCACCCTCCCCTGTACTGCGCAGGCCGGGTCACCCGGCCGTCCAGGACACCTCGCCTGCTGCCCCGCCCCTTGCGGCGGGGCGGCAGACCACATGGCGCGCCCCAAGACACGCCCGCCAAATCCGGTAACACCCCGGGCCGTCAGCATCCACGTCGACGGCCCGGGCGGCACCTCGGTGCCCCGACAACAGAATGGATTGCGAATTCCGATGAGGGAATTCTGGACCTCACGGGTCCCACGGTGGCGACTGGCCACCGGGCTCGTGGCCGGCGGCCTCCTCGCAGGGCTGCTGACGCCCCCGGCCTTGGCGGCCGACGCGCCGCCGAGGGCGACCACGGCGGACCCGGACCGGGTAGCGGCGGTCGCCGCCTGGCAGGCCGGCGGTCCGGCCGTGCGTCAGGCCGCGGAGAGCGCGCTGACCGGCTCCAGCGACGACCTGAAGAAGTTCCTGGCGAGCGGTCAGGCGGCAGCCGCCGACCAGGACCTGCGGGCGCAGATCGAGGAACTCGTCGCCTCCTCGGGCCCCGGGGCACGTGAGGCCGGGATGGCCGCGCTGAAGGGCTCCGCGGCGGACCTGAAGGCGTTCCTGGACAAGGGTGCCAAGAAGGCCTACGAGGACGACCAGCGGGTCCGGCTGTCGCAGATCATGGCGGCCGGCGGCCCCGGGGTGAAGGACGCCGCGGGCAAGGCCATGGACGGCTCCCTGGTCGATGTGAACCAGTTCCTGAACGAGGGCCAGTTCAAGGCCAGGAACGACGACGACCGCGTCCACCTCTCCCAGCTGATGGCCTCCGGCGGACCGGAGGTGAAGAAGGCCGCCGGCGCCGCCCTGGACGGTTCGATGGAGGACGTCCAGCTGTTCCTCCAGTACGGCTACCAGACCGCGGCTGCCCACGACCAGGAGACGCTGACGGTCTCCCAGCTGGCGGACCTGACGACCAACGCCTCCGCGCAGGCGGGGCAGCAGGCGCAGACCGCCAAGGATGCCGCGGGCAAGGCCCTGGATGCCACCAGGCTGGCGAAGGAGGCCTCGGAACGGGCCGCCGCGGAGACGAAGGCGGCGCAAGGTTCTGCCGGGAAGGCCTCCAACGCCGCCGGCCGTGCTGCGGACGCCGCCACCCGGGCCGCTGCCGCCGCCAAGACCGCCTCCGCCGCGGCCAAGGCCGCGAACGAGGCCTCCCGGCAGGCCGCCAACGCCGCAGCGGACGCGGCGTCGGCCGCAACGAAGGCCGGTGACGCCGCCACGCGGGCGCTGGCCGCTGCCGCCGGCGCCGCCGGTAACGCCGGGCAGGCAGACATAGCGCGCGCGGCCGCGGTCACCGCCCGCAACGCCGCCGTCGACGCCCGTACCGCGGGCGAGGCCAGCGCGTGGGCGGGCTTCGCGGCAACGCAGGCGGGAACTGCGGCGAAGGCCGCCGCGTTGGCGGGCACCAACGCTGCCGCGGCTGCCCTGGCAGCCCTCGAAGCCGCCGACTACTCGGGGGTGTCCGCCGAGGACGCGGCCAGGGCCCGCCAGGCCGCCGCCCGTGCTCAGGCCGCCGCCGCGGAGGCCACGCGCGCCGCCAACGCCACCGTCGCGATCGCCGACCAGGCTGCGGCTGCAGCCGGCGATGCCCAGCGTGCCGCGAACGACGCCGCCGCTCACGCGGAAGCGGCGGCGACCGCTGCCGAGCAGGCGGCTCAACATGCCGGTGACGCGAACACTGCGGCTGGCGTCGCGCAGGCGGCGGCCACCGCGGCCGACGCGGACGCCAACTCGGCGGCTAGCTCCGCCACCCAGGCCCACAAGGTCGCCGACGTCGCCCGCGCCTCCGACGCGGAGCGCCTGGCCGCCCAGCAGGCCGCTGAAATGGCCGCCGCCGAGGAGGCCTCCCGCGAGGCCGACCAGAAGGCGAAGACCGCGGCCTGGGAATCCGGCAAGACCACCCGGTTCGCCGCCGACACCGAGCAGCTGATCAAGGACGCCACCGCCGCGGGCGCGGACCCGAAGGCCGCGGTGCTCAAGGGCCGTCAGGCCGCGTTCCGGCTGCTGGCTTCCGCCGGCCCGTGGACCAAGGCCGCCGCACAGAGCGCGCTCGAGGGCGACGACGACACCGTCCGGGCCTTCCTGAGCACCGACCTGACCACCGCCCGCGACTACGACGACCGCACCAGCGTGATGGCGATCGCCCAAACGTCGGGCAAGCTGGAGAAGCGCCTGGCGGCGGAGACCGCCTCCGTCGGAACCGCGGAGCAGGTGCGGGCGTTCCTGGCCACCGGGCAGTACCCGGGCAAGGACGACGACGACCGCGTCCAGCTCTCCCAGATCATGGCCGCGGGCGGTCCGGGTGTGAAGGAGGCCGCCGGCAAGGCGCTGGACGGCACCATCGACGACGTCCGCGCGTTCCTGGCCACCGGCCAGTACAAGGCCCGTGACGACGACAACCGGGTCCTGGTCACCCAGGCCCTGGCCAACGGCGGTCCCGAGGTCAAGGCCGCGGCCCAGGCCGTGCTCTCCGGCCCCGCCGACCGCCTCGTGGCATTCCTGCAGGCCGGCCTGCCAACGGCCCAGCAGCGCGACGCGATGACCGCCGCCCACGTGGCCACCATCGCCTCCTACCTCGCCACCATCGACGGCACCGTGGCAGAGGCGCGGCAGTACGCGGCCCAGGCCGCCCAGTCCTACGCCACCGCCCGCGGCGCCGCCAACGAGGCGGCCGGCTACGCCAACCAGGCCGCCCAGTCCGCCCAGCAGGCCCAGGGCTTCGCCGCTCAGGCCGCCCAGTCCGCCAAGGAGGCCCAGGCCTCCGCCGCCCAGGCCGCCCGGTCCGCGCAGCAGGCCCAGGCCAGCGCTGCAGCCGCCGACGCCGACGCCCGCAGCGCCTCCGCCTCGGCAGCCATGGCGACCGGCTACGCAAGCCAGGCGAGCCAGTACGCAGCCGACGCCAAGACCGCCTCAGACCAGGCCCAGGCCTCCGCCGCGGCTGCGGCCAAGAGCCGCGACGAGGCGAAGAAGGCCGCCGACGAGGCCCGCGACGCGTTCTTCACCAAGCAGTGCACCGACACCCTCGCCGGTCAACTGGAGAGCCAGACCGCCACGGTCGACGACCAGGGCCGGATCGCCTATGTCGAGGTCGACCAAACCGGGTTGAGCTCTGACGTGGTCAAGTACAACGCTGGCCCCTGCATCGCCGGTGACTTCTACCTGGGCCACGGCGACACGCTCCTGCGCAACGTCGACACCAAGGTCTGGCACGACAACGGCAAGGGCCAGGACGTCTGCGACCTCCCGGCCACCGTCAAGGTCACCGGCACGGTCTACTACGTGATGAGGACCTGCCCGGAGCCCGGCCTGTCCATCGCTGCCTGTTTGGGCAAGTACACCGTCTGGGACACCGTCGTCGTCGGCAGCACCCAGATCAACGACCAGCACGACCAGACCATCCCGATCACCTACGCCGACTACAAGCTCCACTACTCCCCGGAAGCCGTCCGCGGCCAAGCCCTCTGGCACGCCGTCACCGACGACTTCGTCAAGTGCTACCACGACCCCAGCCTCCACAACAGCGCCTGCGCATGGGCCGCATCCAACTTCATCCCCTACGGCACCCTCGCCAAGGGCGCCAAGTCCATCGTCGCCTTCCGCTACGCCCTCGAGACCGGCATCGGCATAGAGGAGGCCAAGCTCGCCGTCCAGGCCACCCTTGACAGCTACGGCAAGGCAGCCCTCGCCAAGCTCACCTCCACCGCCGACGCGGTCGCCAAATTCCGCCTCACTCTCAAGGACGGTGTCGGCACCAAGGACGCCCTGAACGCTCTGCGCAGCGACCGGAATATCGACCGTTCACTCATCGACCAGCTGGAAGGTGAAGAGGCCTTCGCGTCGGTCAAGCGCGCAAGCTGCCCAACCCAGCCTGGTACCTCCAACAGCTTCCCCGCCGGTACCGGCGTTCTCATGGGCGACGGCAGCGTCAAGGCCATTGAGACCGTCCGGATCGGTGACCTCGTGGCCGCCGCGGATCCCAGTACCGGCACAGCAGGCCCCCGCGCGGTGACGAACACCATCGACACCCCCGACGACCGCGACTTCACCGAACTCACCGTCCGGCAGAACGACGGCACCCAGAGCGCTGTGACCGCGACCGACCACCACCCGTTCTGGGTGGAGTCCGCCCGCACCTGGACCGACGCGTCGGCGGTCCACGTCGGCGACACCCTGCGCACCGACACCGGCGCGACCGTCCAGGTCGCCTCCATCCGGCACTGGACCGGCCTCGAGCACGCCTACAACCTCACCGTCGACGGCCTCCACACCTACTTCGTCCTGGCCGGCGGCACCCCGCTTCTCGTTCACAACGCCAACCCCGCCAACCTCAACCCCTTCGACAAATGCCAGGTGATCCTGGTAATCGGAAGCCTCGGAGAGCGGTCTGGAGACGTGGGCCCCACGACGGGACAGGCGCTGGTGCGGCAGGCGGACGGAAAGCTGGCTACGGTGGCGGATCCGATCCAGAGCGGATGGGGCGGAAACTTCCAGGAGCTCAACACGTTTCTCATGGGACCCGAGTCGCCCGTCCAGCCCCCTGCCAACGTCAAGATCTTTCCGGGTGCCGACCATGCGGAGCCGAAAATCGCCTGGGATCTCGCGGACAAGCCCGAAATGAAGGGCGCCACTATAGAGGCGGTCATCAATAATCGTCGGGGAGTATGCGACATTCCCTGCGCAGTGGCCGTTTCGGGCATCCTCTATACTGACCAGAAGATGCTGGTCCGCTGGATTGACAAAGCCACCGGAGAGCTGGTAGAGGTCGGAATACTTCAAGGGAAAAGAGTCCGCAAGCCGTGATCCTCAGGGTTTCCTTTGCCCGGAAGCAAATGTTCCCCTCAAGTCAGGAGGAAGTCGAGGGGCTGATATCCGAAGCCCTTCGGTTCATCAGTCCGAAGGAAGGGGACGGCAGTGACGGCGTCACCGAGGATGAGGCCTGGTTCAGCTACCTCGAACCGCAGGCCGACTTTCCCAGTGCCTGCCTGCGTGTCGCGGCCAACGAGCTGACCGGGTTCGGGGCTCTCGTGTGGTTCGTCTTCGGCAGGAAGGGCGGGATCTATGACGACGCCTGGATCTCTGACAATCCCACCCCACCCGAGATCGACTCTCGACTCGTGTGCGACCCCTATTACCCGAGGTTTCATGATCCCGCCAGCGCTGTGCCGTTGCCGCAGGTCAGGGAGGCAATCAGGGAGTTCTGTCGATCCGCTACGGGGGAACGTCCCGAATCTATCGCCTGGGTGACCGGGGAAATTAATGGACCGCGCAACGACAGGCCTTCGTACGAGGACTAGTCAGGAAAACAGTTAGCGCATGAGGCGATGGCCTTCACCAAGTGGTGAAGGCCATCGCCTTTTCTCAACCGTCCGACGTGTGGGGAACGGAACCACGTCGTGGACGGCGCTGGCCGCACGGGGCGACGGCACCGCTGGGTGGGCCCGGGCCTGGTGGCGTAAATCGGGGTCAGCCTGTTCACCGAAGCCGCCGTCAAGGCGGTCCGGGCCTGCAGCGGCATCACCGCCCAGCAGGCGGCCAGCACCGCCGCTGACTTTGTTACCAAGGCCCAGGCCGCCGCCGACGCGGCCCAAGCCTCGGCCGCCAAGGCCGCCAAGGCCGCCGAGGCCGCGAAGACGGCGAACGCGGCGCGGGCCTCCGCCAAGCACGACGCGGCCACCGCCGTGTACTCCGTAAAAAAGGCCCAGCAGTCAGCCGGCCTGGCTCGAGCCGCCGCAGCCAACGCCGACGCTGCCGCAGCCGAGGCCCGGGCTCCGCAGTAGCCGCAGGAAAGGACGCCACCGCCGCCCAGGCAGCTTCAGATGACGCCCACGCCGACTACCAGAACAAGTTGGAAGCGGAGGAGAAGGCCAGGCTCGCCAAGCTTGAGGAGGAGCGTAAGAAGGCTGACGAGCTCCGCAAGCAGCAGGACGTGGCGCAGAAGGCCAAGGACGACCAGGCGGTCAAGGACAAGCAGGACGCGGTTAAGGCGATCGAGGAGGAGATCAAGAAGCAGAAAGAGGACAGCGATAACATCAACTTCCTCTACAAGATCTTCTCCGAGAGCGTCCACCTCACCCTCGATGTCATTGGTGGAGCCGGCGGCGTTGTCGCCCCCGGTTTCGCCGACATAGCCGACCTCGTCAACTGCGCTTACTATGCGGTCGAGGGGAGGAAAGCAGAAGCTCTTACATCCTGCATCGGCGCTATTCCATTGGCTGGCGACGGTGCCGCAGTGGCCAAGCTCGTTCAGTGGGCCAAGAAGTTCGGATCTTGGGGCGAGAAGGCCGCCGAATTCATCAAGAAGCTGGTCACGCGACTTCCCAAGACGTGCCCACGGCCGAACAGCTTTCCCGCTGGCACCCAGGTTCTCATGGGCGACGGCAGTCGCAAGCCCATCGAAGCGATTAGTGTCGGCGACAGCGTCCTCGCCACCGATCCAGTCACCGGGCAAACTGCCCCCCGGGCTGTCGATGCCGTCGTCTATACGCCCGACGACCGCGACTTCACCGACCTCGACATCCTCGGGGACAACGGTAGCGGAAGCCTGACAGCAACCGACCACCATCCCTTCTGGGCCGAGGACCGTCACGGGTGGGTCGACGCCGCAGGCCTCAGCGTTGAAGATCTGCTACGTACACCGAGCGGTTCCACCGCAAAGATAGTAGGTGTTCAGCACCGAAAGATCCTTCAGGGCGCCTACAACCTGACGGTTCGAGACCTCCACACCTATTACGTCCTGGCCGGACCTACGCCGGTACTCGTTCATAACATCGACTGCTTCGATCCTCTCGACCTGGCAACCTCATTCGAGCTTCCCGTCTTCGAAAAGACGACGTACGGCGTTGCACAGTTCAATGGTGGATCACCATTCAAGATGTGGAGTGGCGACAGGGTAAACAGTATGGACTTGATGAGGAAAGTGAGTGATAAACTCCGGGAGGCTGGCATCCTGAAGGGCGAAAGCTCGATATCTGGACAAGCTGACCATGTGGAGCAGAAGCTGGCTGCTATGATGATGGACGATGCCAGTATTGTCGAGGCTGAAGTAGTGATCAATAACCCGAATGGACCATGTATAACTGACCCATATTTGGGTTGTGATGCGGTTCTCAACCTTCTCGTCGGCGACAAGTCATTTAAGGTGCACTGGCCAGATGGGAAGGGTGGGTTTAAGGATCAGGCATTCGGGACTGGGAGGGCGAAGAGGCGATGAATATTGGCGCACGCATTGAAGCGCGATATAGGCCGGAACATGGCAGGAAGCCGGTTCTCATAAGCACTGTTGAGGAGCTCGACTCTCTCGTCGATGAACTGCTGACAGGTCCGCCTGATAGCAATGCGGCAATTCTTCATTCTATGGACCGCGAACGTCTGCCGACAGGTGTCCCCGACCACTATCTCTGGGTCGGGGTGGATAGAGATGTCAACCTGGGTTTCGTCACGTTCGTCGATGAAGGAGGAAACTTCACCTCCTTGGGATCGCCAGAAACTCGGACCGCTCCTGTTTACTGTATCGCGGGACAGTCTACGGAATGCACTGATCACTCCGAGATCCCAATCGAATTTGTACGGCAGGCTGTAAAGGAGTTTCTGACTTCCGGGGGGAAGCGACCTGCCTGCATTGAGTGGCAGAACGAATTCCCGTCCTGATATTTCGTGGCGGCCCGCCGATCCAATTGGTGGGCTGCCACGCCAGTCGGGTGTCGCGCCGCACCCCGGCCCCGGCGAACAGCAGCTGGACCTGTTCATGGTTATTGTCGGGTGAGGCGTAGTTCGATGGAGGCATATCAGTTGGCTGCTTGAGGTTCCCCCGAGGTGCGGAAAAGGTTGCCGGACATGGCCTGATTGGCCGTGAGAAGGGAGCCTCTGCCATGGCTGCACCGATGAAGTACCCGCCCGAGTTGCGGCAGCGAGCTGTTGCCGCGTACCGGGCCGCCGATCCGAAGTCTTGAGCGGTTGCCCGAAGGAGCGGTGTTGCTCGGCGCCCTGGTGCCGGCCTCCGGCTGGATTCCGGACTTCCTCACCCCCAGCGAGCCCGACCACTCCGGGCCTGCGGCGTTCGAAGCTATCCGGTCCACGCCGCGCGGGCGGCTGGCCGCCGATCTGCAGCGCCTGGCGGGCCGTCATCGCCTGCCCGTGTGGGCCGGATCGCTAGCGGAGGGGGACCGTGAGGCGTTGGACGCGGTGGCTGACGCGCTGGAGACTTACCACAACGTCGCCATCACTCCATTCGCCGATCAGATGCGGAAGGTGCTGGAGGCGGACCGCGCGTGGCGGGTGCACACGATGGCTCGCGGCGGTCTCGGCGCGGTGCTGGCCGGATTGCACCCGCAGATCCACTGGCGGGAGCCGGTGCTGGAACTCCCCGGGCCGCGCGGAACGGGCGACGTGAACTTCTACTTGGAGGGACGGGGCATCCTCCTGTGCCCCCACGTCTTCTGCGGGCCCAGGCCCCGAGCCCTGCTCAACGACGTCGACAAGCCGGTTCTCGTGTACAGGCCCATCTGGGACCCAGGAAGCAGCGGCCTCGTCGGCGGGATGTCGCATACAGCCCGACTGGCCGAGGCGCCAGCGCTCGGCGCACTGTTGGGGCGCACCCGTGCTGCTGTTCTCGCAACTTTGGCGACCTCAGACGGCCACACCACCAAACAGCTTGCCGAGAGCCTCGCCATCGCGCCGGCCTCTGCCTCGGAGCATGTCGCTGCCCTGCGGGCAACCGGCTTGGCGACCAGCCGCCGAGATGCGAACACGATGCGGCACACCGTCACACGATTGGGAATCGATCTCATCTCGGCCGGGAATGCCAGTGACGGAACAAGGTGACCGTGAACGACCCCGTCGATCCGCACGCTAGTTCCCGCAGGGCACCTACAAGATCACCCTTCCCGACACCTTGACGCCGCCGCTGAGCTCTTAACTTCGTGTGGCACTGGATGATCAATGGTGGCTGCATCCACTCTCCGCCGACTCCTGCCAGCACGACCGCGGCCCCGGCTGGAGTACCCAGAGAAGAACAGAGCCAGGTGCTGCTGCTCCTCGCCGCGCTCTTCGCGGTGCTCATCGCGGACTCCCGCCCCGCTGGAGCCCTAATCCTCGGGCTCTTCGCGGTCCGCAGCCTGGCCGCCCATCTGCCGGCGAAGCGCCACCGCGACCGCCTGCTGAGGCGCGCGGTGCCAGCAGCCGAGCCGTCGGCCCCGGGTGATCATCTCGACTGAGCGGTGGCCAGCGCCGCGGGCCGCACACCCGGAGCGCCGTTGCACGGAGAAACGGCGAGGACAAAGGCGACGCGGACCTTTCGCACGATGGAAGAGGGGGCCGAGTGGCCGGTCTCCCATCCCCATGTGCCAGTGAGCATTCGAACCACGCCCCGACCTCCAAGCGGAGCGGCTGGCGCAGGCCCGAGATCACAGGGCAGGATCGTCGGCATGCGGATTCTCGTGATGGGTGGGGGCTGGTTCCTCGGCCGGGCAGTTGTCAGCGGTGCGCTCGCGCGGGGCTGGGAGGTGACGACCTTCAGCCGTGGAAAGTCGGGCGTCCCGGTGGCCGGTGCGGCGGCGGTGCACGGGGACCGGGAGCGGCCGGAGGACATTGCGCGGCTTGCCGCCCACGGTCCGTTCGATGCTGTTGTGGACACCTCCGCGTCCGAGCTGGCACCGCGTAGGGTGCTTGCCGGGGCGCAGGTTCTCGCCCCGTTCGTCGGTCGGTACGTATACGTCTCCACCGTCTCGGCGTACCGGGGTTGGCCGGATGAGCCGCTGAGCGCGGATTCCGAAGTGCTGGACGGGCCTGCGGATGCTGATGCCGACTACGGCCGTCTGCCGGATGACTGGACCGGTCCCGACTACTACTACGGGCGGCAGAAGGCGGGTGCCGAGCGTGCCGTGCTTCGCATGTTCGGCGACGGTCGGGCGTCCGTTCTACGACCGGGTGTCATCCTCGGTCCGGGGGAGTACGTGGGGCGCCTCCCCTGGTGGTTGCGGCGGGCGGAGCGCGGTGGCGACATCATGGCGCCGGGAGATCCCGGACGGACCGTCCAGCCGGCGGACGTGCGCGATGTCGCAGAGTTCGCGCTCGACCAGGCCACCCAGACAGGGCTCCAGGTTCACAACGTGACGGCACCCGTGGGGCGGGAGACCATGGCAGGCTTCCTTGATGCCTGCCTGCGCACCACGGGCAGCACGGGGACGCTGGTCTGGACACCGGACGAGGTGCTGATCGGTGCCGGCGTGCGCCAGTGGACCGAGATCCCCCTGTGGCGAACCCACGCCGGGGCGTGGGCCATCGACTCGTCCACGGCGTTTGCTGCCGGATTCCGCAGCCGCCCGCTGGCTGAGACCGTGGCGGACACCTGGGCCTGGCTCCAGGAGGGCAACCTGCCCGTGCCGCACCCCCGCTGGGCGGAGCACGGCATCGCCCCGGAGAAGGAGCTTCGGATCCTGGAACGGGTCAGCTGACGTCTCCGCTGCCGATCGCGAGCCGCGCCACGCCCGGACCCAGGAGGCGAGGCGCGGCCACGGCGGTGAACTCCTCGATCTGTTCGGCAAGCGACGTCGCGGGGAGCGAGTCGCGGAACGTCGGTGAGACGAGCTCGCCGCGAACCGCATCGAGCCGCTCCACCAGACCCGCTCCACGCCACTGACGGGGAATCGTGAGCACCGGGGCCAGCGCCTCGGCTGCCCCATCGAGGTCGCGCCTCAGCAACAGGGCCATGGCGAGGTCGGAGGATGCCTGAGGGGCTACGACGAAGGGAACCGTGTCCGTCGTGCTCGCGGCGATCAACTGCAGAGACTGCCTCGCCGAGCTCTCCGCGCCCGCTCCGTCACGCAGGAGCAGGTAGCTGGAGCTGTTCGACATCGCGACCCGCTCCTGGCTGAAGGCGAACTCACCTGCCAGGTCGTCGTGGATCGCGTCACGTCGGCGGCCTCGGTCCTCCATAGTGAGCTGTATGGCCCGCCGTGTCTCGTCGACGCGGCCCAGGTGCGCGTAGGCGCGAGCGGCGATGGCGGCGAGTCGCGCCTTCCCGGCGTCGCCGACGTCCGTGAACTGTTGGGCCGTCGTCACGTGCCGGACCGCCTGCGTGGGGTTGCCGTTCCAGTACGCCAAGATGGCCAGGTAGCCGTAGGAGTACGCCTGGAGCGCGTCATGCTCGGCAAGTTCCCCGTACAAGGCGGCCGCGCGCAACAGCTCGACGGAGATCGACGGCAGGCCGAGGTCGAAGGCGCAGCCCCCCAGGAGTGCGGACGCTTCGCCAGCGGCCAGGTACAGGCGTCCGCGCTGCGACAGCCGCTGCGTCCGGTCGAGCATCACCTTCGCAAGCTCGAGCACCTCCTTCACCTGGAGGTAGATGTCGTGCGGCGGAGTGCTGGTGTGCGCCCGGACCAGCCGGGCCAGATCGTCTTCGAGCTGGTCGATACTGAGGTCGGGCAGGATCTGCGCTGCCGCCTCCGTGGCGTGCGCGCGGGCGTCTCGTGCGGTCATTCGAAGTTCACTTTCATCGAGCATCGGCCTCGTGGGTAGCGCCGGCGTTTGCCCGTCGGAGTTGGGCCCGAACAGTTCCTTGGCAGGGTGCCCGAACATCCGTTTCAAGATCTTCGGGGCCGGGCGGCGCGGCATGCTGGTGTCGCCCTTCTTCCACCGCTGGAAGCTCATCTCGGAGACCGCCGCGCCGCGGTAGATCGGGTCTCCGGTCTCCTGGAGCAGGAGGTTCGCGGTGCGTTGGTAGTCGTCGGCGAACTCGGCGAACGTCAGTCCGTCGCGCTCGACTAACTGGTGGAAGAGCGTCCGAGGCGACGTCATCAGGGCTGTCCCTCCGCTGGGTGGCAGCGCGAGAGGCTGCACGTGGCCGTCACCTACGTGCCTACCACCAAGGCGCGCGATCCCAAAGGCGCTGCCTCGAAGTGTTGGTCAAGTGGTGGCCGTGGAGGCGATCCATCACCCGATCGTGCATCAAGTGACGGCTGGAAAGGGATGGTCGTGTCAGCCCACGGACGGCACTCTGTACCTCCGCAAAGTGAAACCGAAGCCCACGGAGCCCGCGCTGCTCCACACGACGGGAGCGGGGTCAAGCATCCGTGAATGACATCGTTCAAGCAGCTCAGCGACGCTGGCAGGCCGATTACAAGGCGGAACTCAGTTCCGTTGGACAGATGCGACGGGCAGTTCGGGCCCGGCTCCTTCGCGGGGGGCTGGAACCGGACAGTGATGCGCTGGGCGAGCTCATGCTGATGGCCTCGGAGCTGGTGACCAACGCCATCGTTCACGCCTGCGCGGTCGGGGACGTGACCACCGTCCGGCTGTGGGCATTGGGCGGTGTCTGGCAGTTGGAGGTACAGGACCCGCTCTGCCGGCCTCTGCCGGAGCCGACCGAGGCCGGCCCGGCGGCGACCGGTGGTCGAGGGCTGCTGCTGGTCCGTGGACTGTCCGACGAGTTCGGCGTGGAGCTTCTGAGTGGGAGGGGCAAGAGCGTGTGGGTGCGAAAGGCGGCTTCCTTGGAGAGGGCCGGACGATGAGGGCCATGCTCCGTTGGCGGTGCCGCGGCAACGAAGTCGCCGACGTACCCGACATCCCCGAGGCTTCGGTCCGACCCGGCTGGGAGGTTCCCGTGATCGAATCGGGCCCGGGCCCGTTCGTGGTCCCGGATCGAGTTGCCGAGGGCTACTGGTGTGAGGTGACCGGCTTCACCGACGGCGCCGGCCGGAAGCTGGTGCTAGCCACCTTCGAGGCGAGCACCCCACGGGTCGCGGTCCACTGGACGCTCGCTCGCCTTCGGGCCATGTCCGAGCAGTTCGACCCGCAGGACGGCCACCGGGTCCGGTCGCTGCTCTCCACCCAGGAGGACCAGGAGGCGGCGATGGCGGAGATGGTGTTCGGGCAGGTCTTCACGCTCACCGTCACCGTGGACGGCGTGGTGTACGTCCTCTCTGCGGCGGCCAGTACGGGAGTCGAGTCCCGGCTCCCGGGAAGGCCGCTGCTCGTGGCGAGGTGACGCCCGGCCGCGAGCGGCCCACAAGCTTCCCGCCGACGCGGCCGCAACCGATGCCGGAACGGGGGAAGGCGGGATCCCTGGCGCATACCGGTGTCCCGCCAAGCAAGACACTGCAGGTGAACGCACTACCGAAAACTAGGAGTTGCGATGTCCACCCTCTCGGGTACGACCGGTCAGTCCTCGCAGGAGACCGTGGAGCGGCTGCGCGTCGCGATGGTTGAGGCGCTGCGGTGCGACGGCACGGTCCGGACGGACCGCGTCGAGGCCGCTCTGCTGGCGGTTCCCCGGCACATGTTCGCCCCCGAGGTGCCGCTTGAGGAGGCGTACGAGCCGGTCCGCGCCCTGGTGACCAAGCGAGACGAGCACGGTCTCGCCGTCAGTTCGGTGTCGGCGGCGCAGATCCAGGCGCTGATGCTGGAGCAGGCGGACGTGAAGCCGGGGATGCGCGTGAAGGAGATCGGCTCCGGCGGATACAACGCGGCGCTGATCGCCGAACTCGTCGGCCCGGAAGGCGATGTGGTGACCGTCGACATCGACTCGTTCGTCACCGACCGCGCGGCCAAGTACCTCGACGCGGCCGGGTACGGGCGGGTGCGGGTGGTGCTGGCCGACGGCTCGAGGCAGGTGACCGGAGAGCCGTTCGACCGGATCATCGTCACGGTCGGGGCGTGGGACCTGTCGCCGGCGTGGACGGACGGACTCGCCGACGGCGGCACCATCACCGTCCCGCTGCGGATGCACGGGCTCACCCGCTCCATCACCTTCCGCCGGGAGGGCGACCGGCTGGTCAGCCTGTCCGCCGAGGTGTGCGGCTTCGTCAAGATGCAGGGCGCCGACTCGCACGAGGAGTTCCTGGTGCTGCCGCGTGGCACCAAGGAGGTCGGACTGCGCTTTGACGAGCTCGACCGGCCGGACACCAGCGGGCTGGCCGGAGTCCTGGACGGGCCGCGGACGGAGCGCTGGGCCGAGGTGACGGTCGGCAACCAGGAGCCGTTCGACTCGCTGTACCTGTGGCTGGCCTGTGCGCTTCCGGGTTTCGGCCTGATCTCCGTGGACTCCGAACTGAACACCGGCACGGTCGCCCCCGCGAACCGAATGGCGTGCCCGGTGATCGTGGACGGTGACAGCCTGGCCTACCTCGCGCTCAGGAAGACCAGCGACTCTCCGGCGACGTACGAGTTCGGGGCGCACGGCTTCGGCCCCAACGGAAAGCGCCTGGCCGAGCTGGTCATCGACCAGGTGCAGGCGTGGAACAGCGACCACCGCGCCTACGGCGGCCCGACATTCACCGCCTACCCGGCGGGCACCACCGACGAGCAGATCCCGGACGGGCCGGTCATCGACAAGCGCCACGTCCGGCTCCTGATCTCCTGGCCGTAATCCGCGGCCAGGTCACAGAGCACCACCACCCACAAGGAGGAAATCCAGCATGGCCAAGGGAATCGACGTGGCCGCTGCCACGACCGACGGCGACTTCGAGCTGGACCTGACCATCGTCGAGGGCTCGGACCCGGTGGCCGCGCTCCTGCGGTCCACCGACGACAACTGCGGATCGACCTGCTCGGGGTCGGCCTGCGCCAGCGGCGGCGGCAACGTCTGACCGCTCCCACCTGCGTGACCGAGGCCCGGCGTGGGGCTGACGCTGCCGCACACCGGGCCTCGCCCTTCCCGGAAAGAGGTGAACCACCGTGTACCGAGCCGTGGGCCCGGCCGTGCTTCGCGCATCGGCGCGACCGGGCGAACCCGTCACCTGGCCCGACCTGACCAGCGGCTCTGCCGAGGACTTGCGCTCCTGGCTCCAAGTCGTTTGGTCCGATCCCGCACTGGTAGCGGCGGTGGAGGTGGCCGCCGGCGCGCAGTTGGGCAGCCGCGTCCGGTCGGTGATCGACGGGAAACAGATCGGCGGTGCCCGACTTCGGCGCCTGACGACCTCCGTGATGCACTACCTCCTGCGGGCACAGGGCCGCGCAACGCCGTTCGGATTGTTCGCCGGGATCACCGCCGTCCCCTTCGGGCGCGAGGCCGTCGCCCCCGTGTGGGGGCCGGGCCGGGCCATCGCCCGGCCGGACTCCAGGTGGCTGAAGGAGAAGTCGAAGCTCCTGGAAGGGCTGCTGGCTGAACGGCTGCCGGTGGTCGCCAACAACCTCCGCATCGAAGCCGCAGGACGGATCATCCTGCCGGCCACCCCGCATCCCGCGGACCGAATGCCGGTAGAGGTATCCGTGCGTGCCACCCGAGCCGTCCACGCCGCACTGCACGAGGCTTCCACTGTCATCGGCCTGGGCTCCCTGGCCGGTCGACTCGCCGCGCACTTCCCTCACGCGCGGCCGGGCCAGATCCGGCTGATGCTCGGCGAACTGCTGCGCCAGCGATTGTTGATCAGTGCACTGCATCCGCCGATGACCACCGTCGACCCGCTCGGCCACATCCTGGCCGTCCTGGCAGAGCTCGGTGCTCACGATGTGCCGCAGGCAGCCCGGGTCGTCGGCGAACTCGGATTGGTGGCGGACAGCCTTGACCGACACAACCGCCTCTGCGAGCCCCGTGCGCAGCAGAAGGAACGGCAAGCGATCACCTCGGTCATGGCCGTTTCCGGAAGCGACCGGCCGTTGATGGTGGACCTGCGGCTCGAGGCCGGCCCTGTGACGCTGCCCGACCAGGTAGCGGCCGACACGGCGCGAGCGGCCGAGCTCCTGACCCGGCTGAGCCCCCAACCGGGAGGAAACCCGTCCTGGCTGGACTACCACGCGCGCTACATCGAGCGGTACGGGCCCGGCGCGGTCATCCCCGTCACGGAGCTGCTGAACCCCGATACCGGACTCGGCCTTCCCGCCCGCTACCGGGACTCGCCGCTGCCGGAGGTGCCGTCACGGCTCGGGCGCCGTGACGGCCGGCTGCTGGCCATGGCCCAGAAGGCTGCCGTCGAGGGCGTGGTCGAGATTGCGATGGACAAGCGCCTCATCGAGCACCTGTCGGTGGACCAGGACCCGACGCTGGTGCAGCCGAGCGCGGAACTCACAATCCACCTGGCCGCCGCCGACCCGGCCGCGCTGAACAACGGGGCGTTCACGGTGACGGTCCTCGCCGTACCCCGTGCGGCCGGCACCACCACCGGCAGGTTCCTGCACATGCTCGACGGCAAATGCCGCGAAGACCTCGAAAGTGCGATCAGGGAGGCACCGACGCTGCACGCTGACGCCCTGCCGGTCCAGCTGTCCGTCCCTCCGCTGTTCACCAGGGTGGAGAACGTCGCCCGCGTGCCCCAGCTCCTCCCGTTCCTGCCGCTGGGGGAGTACCCGGCAACGGGTTGTCCGAGCCTTCAGCTGGACAAGCTGGGGGTGTGCGCGGACGAACACCGCCTGTGGCTCGGGACGTTGGCCGATCGCCGCCCTGTCGAGGTCCGGGTACTGAACGCCGTGGAGTTCCGTGCACACACCCAGCCGGTGGCCCGGTTCCTCTGCGAGATCACCAACGCCTTCACGCCGGTGCTCACCGGCTTCGACTGGGGAGCGGCCGGCAAGTTGCCGTTCCTGCCCCGCCTGCGCCACGGGCGGATCGTGCTGTCCCCAGCGCGCTGGAACCTGCCCGCGGCCGATCTGCCTCCGGCCGAGGCGCCTTGGGAGGAGTGGGAGAAAGCGGCCCGTTCCTGGCTGGCGCTGTACCGCGTGCCAGCCCGGGTCTACCTGACCCGGCATGACCTGAAGTTGGCGCTCGACCTCGACCAAGCGGCACACCTAGTCCTGCTGCGCGAGCACCTTATGCGAGAGCCAACGGCCGTCCTCACCGAGGCCCCGACCCGGGAGTCGAACGGATGGTGCGGTGACCGGGCGCACGAGATCACTGTTCAGTTGCACTCAACCCGAGCACCGCTGCCAGCCAGCCGGCGACGGCCAGCGCGCTGCACCGGGTCTCGCGACGGGCACCTACCGGGGGCGTCTCGGTGGCTGTACGCCAGGCTGTACGGCAACCCCGCCCGCGCTGACGCCGTGTTGGAACGGCTGCCGGTGCTGCTGGGACAGTGGACCGACACCCCGTCGTGGTGGTTCCTGCGCCACACGGACCCCGAACCCCACTTGCGTCTGCGGCTGCTCCTGCCCGAGGCCGCCCCATGGACGCGGGCCGGGGAGCGGACGGCCGAGTGGTCCAGGCAACTGCGGGCCGATGGCCTGGTCACCCGGCTCCAGCTGGACACCTACCAGCCGGAGACCGGCCGATACGGCGACGGCGCGGCAATGCGCCAGGCCGAAGTCGTCTTCGCCGCCGACTCCCGCGCCGTCATCGCCCAGCTCGCGTACGGGGCGGCTGCGAACGCCGACCGAGCGGCGGTGACGGCTGCCAGCATGACGGCCATTGCCACCGCGCTGCTCGGGCCGGACGCCGGACGCGGATGGCTGCTCAAGCAGGTCCCTTCCAACGGCACCTTGCGGGTGTCCCGGTCCGTCAGCCGGCAGGCGCTCGTGCTGGCCCGACAACCCGGTAGCTGGCCTGCCCTGGAGTGCACTGCCGCAGGCCGGGCGATGGCCCGCGCCTGGGCAGAGCGTGCACGCCAACTCGGCATCTACCGCGACCTCCTGACCGAACAAGGCGAGCTGGAGCCGGACGACGTGGTGGGCGCTCTGCTCCACGTTCATCACGCGCGAGCGATCGGCATCGATGTGGAGAGCGAACGTGCATGTCGCCGCCTCGCCCGCGCCGTCGCCCTCTCCGAAGCCGCCCGCTGCCCTGAAGGGGTACCCCGGTGACCACCACCGTCAGCCGTGACCGCGACGCCCTTGCCGCCTTGGCCAAGCCGCTCCTGCTCCCGCCCGACAGCAACTCGGCGAAGTGGGGACAGTCCCTCGCCAAGGGCGCGCCAGGCATCGCCCTCCTGCACGTCGTCCGCGCCGCCACCGGCAGCGGCGACTGGAACACCGCCCATGCCTGGGTCGCCGCCTGCCTCCGCCGCCCGGTCCTCTCGACCCCCGGCACCGGCCTCTACTTCGGCGCCCCCGTACTCGCTCATCTACTGCGCACCGCCGCCGCCTACGGTCCCCGGCCCTATGCGTCGCAGATCGCCCAACTGGACAACACGGTCGAGAAGATGGCCGAGCGGCGCCTCGCGGCAGCGCACCAGCGCATCACCCAGCTCGACCGGCCGATCTTCGCCGAGTACGACCTGCTGTACGGCATGACCGGCCTCGGGGTCCACCTACGGACCTGCGGAGACAGCCACCTGCTGCGCGACGTGCTCACCTACCTGGTCCGGCTCACCGAGCCGCTGCGGGACCGGCCCGGCTGGTGGACCGACATCGCGCCTTCGGGCGACGCCTCACCGCATTACCCCGGAGGCCACGGCAATCTGGGCCTCGCCCACGGCATCCCCGGCCCCCTTGCCCTGCTCGCCCTCACCTACCGCGACGGCATCCGAGTTCCCGGTCACCGACAGGCGATCACACGGATCACCGCCTGGTTGGACGCCTGGCGCCAAGACGCCGCCGCCGGATCGTGGTGGCCGGAAGCCGTCACCGCCAACGAGGTCCACGTCAACCGCACCCGCCAGCAGAGCCCACTCCGCCCCTCCTGGTGCTACGGCACCCCGGGCATCGCCCATGCCCTCCACCTGGCAGCCCTCGCCACCGAGGACGAAGCACGAGCCAGGAGCGCCGAGCAAGCCCTCAGCGACTGCCTCGCCGACTCCGCCCAGCTCGCAGAGCTCGCCGACAACAGCCTCTGCCACGGAACCACCGGACTCCGTCTGCTCACCCACCGCTTCGCCGACCGCGTGCCGATCCCGGACACGGCGGACCGACTCCGCGCGGCCGCCGACGGGGTGCCCCTCCTGGACATCGAACCCGCCGAGCCGGGTCTGCTCGAAGGTGCCGCCGGTACCGCCCTCGCCCTGCAGACCCTCACCACGGTCCGGGACGGCATCAACTGGGATGCCTGCCTGCTGCTGATCTGAGTCGAAGGAAGCCCCCCATGACCAGCCCGTACGAACCACCCTGGTTCCAGCAACACCTGCACCTGGCCGGCCCCGCGACCGAGACCCACGCGGCACAGTACCTCGGACCCGCCTTGACCACATTGGAGTGCAACGCCGTAGTCGCCACCTGGCACTTCCTGCGAAAGGGCGACCGCTGGCGGCTGCGCTACCAGCTGGCCGGCACGACGGATGAGATCACCGGTACCGCGGCCGTGGAGGAGGTTCTGGGTCAGTGTCGTGCCGCCGGAATGATCACGACCTGGACCGCCGTGGTCTACGAACCGGAGACCCGCGCCTTCGGGGGCCCGGAAGGCATGGATGCCGCGCACCGCCTCTTCCACCTCGACAGCCGCTGCACCCTTGCCTACCTGCGCGCAGTCCACAATGGTCAACTAACTGACCAGCGGCGGGAGCTGTCTGTCCTCCTCGGCGTCGCCACCATGCGAGCAGCCGGCCTGGACTGGTACGAGATCGGGGACACGTGGGCGAAGGTCGCCGAGAACCGTCCGGCTACCAGGGTCGGGGGATCGCGACTCCGCAATTCGGTGCGGACCCTGCTGTGCGCCGACACCGGCCCGGACTCGGCCCTCATGGCAGGAGGGCGACTTGCCTTCGCGGCAGGCTGGTTCACCGCCTTCGCGGACTACGGTCGAGAACTCCGGCAGCTGAATGACAGCGGGCAGCTTCGACGCGGGCTTCGACAGGTCCTCGCGCACCAGCAGCTGTTCCACTCCAACCGGCTCGGGCTCAGCCACGATGATCAGGCCCTGCTTGCCGGCGCCGCCGCGACCGCCGTTCTCGGCCTGCACCCGGGAGCCGCCTCATGACCACATCCGGCCCGCTCGCGCACGCGCTCAGCCGCTTCCCGTTGGTCCCGCGCAAGCGCGCTCTCGCCCGCCCTCTCGGCCACCGGGTAGAACGGCTGACCGAGCTCGCCAAGGCGGCGGAAGTAAACAACGACCTTGTTGCCGCTTCAGGCGTCCACAACCTCACCGCCCTGCTCGCAGCAGACCGCGGTCTGCCCGAGCTGGCCCGCACCCTGTGCTTCAGCCACGCGGACCTGTACCTCGCCCGCCGCCCGCTCGCCGCCGAACACGCCCGCCTTGCGCTCGAACCGCTGGTCAACCTCGCCAACCTGGCCATCCGCCAAGGGGACGGCAGTGCCGCGCTCTACGTGCTGGACGAACTCGCGCGCTCGGTCGCGAGCGGGAGCGATGCGGTGGTGGGAGGTCAAACGGTCACGCTTGCCAACCTGACGGTCCCAGGCCCCGCGAAGGGGGACGTCAGCGAATGGCTGGACAACATCCGCGTGTACGACGGCGCCCGTGCCCTCGTCCGGGACGGACGCTGGGTCGACGCCTACCTGCATTTCAAGCAGGCGGGTGGGGGCGGCCGGAGAATGTTCGACGGCCGCCAAGTCGGTGTCATCGCCCTCACCGTCCAGGGTCACGCCGACCTGGCGCTCAAGGTTCTCGCCGAAGCCCCGGCCGAGGATCCCTGGGAGGCGGTCGTTGCCTCTTCGCTGACCGTCGCCTGCCTGCTGCTCACCGGCCGCCCGTGCGCGGAACAGGCCGAGGAGATGATCAACGTGCACCGTGGCCTGAAAAGCCACGACGACATGCTGATCTTCGACCTCCGTCTCGCCCTGACGGTCTCCGATCTTGCTGCGGCAGCCGGTCGCCCCGGTGAGGCCGACAGGATCTTCGCTGGCGCCGCCCGCAAGACCCTCGCGGAGCCCGAAGGCTACAGCGCCCGCGACCTGCTCGCACACTCCCGCTCGGAGAACCTCACCCGAGCCGAGCGCGAGCAGCTCGCCGCTTCCGCCGCCGCGGCCGGCTTGGGTGCACTCCACCTGTCCACCGAACAGGAGGTCCGCATCAACGCCGCCCTCACCCTGGCCACGAAGGTCATCACCACCGCGCTCGACGCACCCCAGGGGATGCCCGCTATGGCCACCGACTAGATCGCATGGCTGGCTGGAACCGAGAACATGACGGCGAGGAGGACGACGGCAAAGGCGGTCCGCGGTGGCGCACCACCCTTGCTCGCCCAGACCGTCGGCCGGCTCCGCAGCCTCATTGCCGCGTAGGCCGGCGCTGCCATCCCGCCCCTGCTGCACAACGGACCGTCGTTCTGACGCCCTGGCAGGTATCGGCGTAGGGCCGATTCCTACTCTTCTTGAGTCGAGCGCCGCCGCTCCGCGAGACGATCACGGTGCGGCGGCGCTGGAGCTGGTCGGACAGTGTGGCGTGCTTACACGACAGCTGACAGCGGCGTCGCGGTGAGCCGACTGATGTCCTCAGCTGTCTTGAGCGTGTGGTAGATCAGCGGTCGAAGGTCCGCGGGCATCTCACCGCTCGGCTTGAGCATGAGGACGGCGCCCATGATCGAGTCTCGCCACAGGACCGGGGCGGCTACGGAGTCCCAGCCGGCCATGCACTCTTGGCGGCCCACGCCGAAGCCGAGTTGCCGGATCTCCGCGAGGGAGGCGGCGAGCGCGTCGTTGTCGCGGATGACGCCGGGGCCGGCGGTCGCGGGTACCTCCTCGGCCAGGACCTGCTCCTGGATGCTCTGCGGCAGGTGGGCCAGGATGACGCGTCCGGACGCGCCGGTCCGCAGCGACCGGGAGACGGAGACGACGTCCTCGGCGGTCATGCCTACGTCGGCAGGGTCCATGTCGCCGAGAACGTAGTCGGTGCACAGCCGACGGGCGCCGCCGAGCGGGCTGAGCACGTACAGCAGGGCGAGTCCGCCTGTGGCGCGGTTGAGCCGTTCGAGGTAGTGGTGGGTGGAGGCCGGGTTGGGGGTGTGAGCCATGGCCTGGACGCCGGCGCGGGCGGTCGCGGTGCCGAGGCGGTAGAGGCCCCGCCCAACCTGCTCGAAGACGCCGTCGGCGTCGGCGACGCCGGTCTGCAGGATGCGGTGGGTGGTGGCGCGGTCCAGCCCGGCGGCGTCGGCGATCTCGCGCAGGGTGTGGACCTCGCCGGGCAGGCGGGTGAAGGCCTGCTGGACGGCGTAGGCGCGAGCAGCGAGGGACGAAGCCGGTCGGCTTGCCGTCGCGGCGTGCCGGCGTTGAGCGGGCACGCTGTCGTTCACGGTGCTGGTCATGGTTGGTGGTTCCGTTTGAGGGTTGGCGCGCCTACCGAGGACGCGACCACGGTTGCCGCGGTCCCGCGTGGTGCGGGCGGGCGAGGGTTTCGGAGACCGGGCTGGTCAGCTGTCCAGGTCGAGGACGGTCTTGCCGGTGGTGAGGCGGGCGGCGAGATCGTGGTGCGCCTGCCGGGCTTGGCCGAGCCGGTAGCTCCGGCCGTGCAGCGGCTTGAGCCAGCCGTCCGCGACGGCGGTGAACAGCGCGTTCATCGACTCGTTGAGGTGAGTGCGCGAGGGGTAGAGGCTGGGGAGCCAGAAACCGGTCACGGACTTGGACCCGGCGACGAGCTGGGTGATCGGAACGAGCCCGTTGGCGCCGGTGACGGCGCCGAAGACGCTGAGCCTTCCGCGCGGAGTCAGGGCGTCGAGAGTGGCATGGAAGACGTCTCCGCCGGTCATCTCAAGTGCGGCGGTCACGTGTCCGCCGGCGGCATCGACGATCCGCTTGGTGAGGTCGTCGGAGGTGGAGGAGTCGACGACGGCATCGGCCCCGAGGTCGGTGGCGATCTGGCGCTTGTCCTCGGTGCCGGCCATGGCCACGACCTTCGCGCCGACGCGCTTGGCGAGCTGGACTGCGAGGGAACCGACACCTCCGGCGGCGGCCGGGATCAGCACGGTGTCCCCGGCGGTCAGGCGCAGGTCGGTGTGGAGCAGGTGCCAGGCCGTGTTGCCCTGCAGCATGAGCGCGATGGCGTCGTGGTCGCCGACGGTGTCCGGTACCTCGAAGGCGATCTTCTTGTGGGCCGACACGATCTCGGCGTAGCCGCCGCCGCGGCCCAGGGCGACGAAGCGGCGCCCGTCCTCACTGGTGCCGAGGACCTCGTTGCCCGGGATGAAGGGGCACGGCATCGGAGCGGGGTACGTGCCCTCCCGCAGGTGGATGTCGGCGAAGTTGACGCCGGCCAGGCGGGTGCGGAGCCTCACGTGGCCGGGACGGATCTCAGGCTCGGGCATGTCGCACAGTTCCAGTACTTCGGGACCGCCGAACTGCCGCACGGCAATGGCTCGCATGTTGTTAAACCCTAAATGTTGCATGGTGGTTTCTCGACGAAGCATCACGCCACTGCGGCGCTTCGAACATGGAATATACCTGGCCCGGAAAGGGCCGATTCCGCCTGCGCATATAGGGGAGTGCTCGTACGGCATTCCAAGATCATGTATCGAGTGGTATTGCTCACGTCACTCGGCGTAGTTGCGATCGGCTGCTTGCTCACTGTGAAATGGGCAGGTGGATGGCGGTGGGGTGACCTCGGCGCCTGGTTGCGGAGCGTGGGTAGGCGCCGAATCAAGATCGTTTCTCAGTCCCTGAAAATTGCGCTCCGCTACTCGCGTAGATGTATCGAATTTGTTGACCCATATCCATGTCGAAACCTAATGTCATCCCCGCGGTGCAGACCTGCGCCGATCGTTTGATAGGGGGTCAAGTCACGATGTCTCAGTAAAAGCCGTGACTGTGGGCGACCGGATCGCCGACGACGCCGGTCCTCACGTACGGGGAAGGTGTCACCGCGTGTGAGAACAGGGTCGAGACCACGCTCTGTACGTACGGTGCGACATGCCGGGAGCTGGTCGAGCGTGCCTGCAGCCGATGGCCACCCGCAGTAGCCGTGGCCGAATAACGGTGACGAACAGGCTGTGGGCGTAGCCGGTAGCCAGAGCGCCTCATGCCTGGTCGGGAAGGGCGCGAACGGGCTGGATCTGTGAGCCCGGTCCCTCTATGGTCGTGCTCCCGCCGCCACGGCAGGCGGCGCACAACGACGGGAGGGCAACCTCGCCGTCCCGGTCCGCAGGGCCGGAAAAGCGACCGGCGCCCCGGAGCTACCAACTCCTGGACGCCGGGCCGGAGCCCCGAAGGGCACCGATTCACAACCACGCTGCGGCGGGACTTCCTTGCACGAGAGAACCGCCGCGCGCTCCTACGAACAGCCGGAGTATCGCATGCTCGCCATGCCCAGCGGAACCCTCGCCTGCCCGGAAACAGGCCGCCACCGCCGCCTCGCGGTGCAGCTCAGCGGCATGATCCCAGGTGCGGTCACCATCCGCGTCAGCCTCAATGACCCCGCCGCCCAGTGGCCGCATCCCTACGCCCGCGCGACGGCTGCGGACGGCAAGCCGATCCGCGTGAGCCGGATCAAGGCCGGCGTCGCCGCGCGCTGGGTCCTGCGGACCTGGCCGGACGCCGACTGGACCCGCCCCCACACCCTCGACCTCTCCAACGGCCGGCTCACGGCCGGCACGGGCGCAGCGGTTCGGAGCCGCTGACATGGCACGTATCCGATCGGTCAAACCGGAGACCTGGGTCTCCGAGACGCTGGCCGAGGTTTCCATCCCGGCCATGGTCACCTTCCTCGGCATGACCAACCACGCCGACGACCACGGCCGCCACCGCGACAACGCCGCGATCGTCTACGGCCTCATCTGGCCCCTGCGTGACGAGGTCACCCGGGCGAACGTCGAGGACCACCTCCAGCAGCTCGCCTCCGTCGGCGCCGTATGCCGGTACACCGGCTGCGACGGACGCCGGTATTTCCACTACCCGACCTGGGGTCGCCACCAGAAGATCGACAAGCCGAGCCTGTCCCGGCTTCCCGCCTGCCCGCACTGTGAGCCGGAGCGGTGCGGAGTCTGCAAGGGCCCCTGCATCCAGCGGGTCGCCCTCCCGGACGCTTCGGGGACGGTGAACGCGGACGCCCCGAACCCTCCCCGAGGACTCGACGAGGGTCCGGCGAACACTCCAGGCGCCCTCGCTCTACCCGCCGAGCCCTCGGCAGCACCTCCCGCCGCCACTCTGCCCGCCCCCGCGGCCGCGCCCGACACCCTGGTCGGCCTTGAGTGTGGGCCCGGCGATAGACCGAAGAAAACCGCAGGTCAGACGGCCATCGCCGAGGATGCGCCGAAGGCTCTCCGAAACCTCCCGGAGCCCTCGACGCCTGGATCTAGGATCTTGGATCCTGGATCTTCTTTCCCTACGGGGCGCGAGGCGCCCGACGCGACCGTCTCCGCCAACCAGCTCGTCGGCGAGTACGTCGCCGCCTGCGCCAGTCGGCCTCCGGGCAGCGTGATCGGCCACCTCGGGAAGGTCACGAAGGCGCTGCTCGCGGAGGGCATCGCGCCGGAGCACGTCCGGGCCGGGCTGCGACGGTTCGCCGAGATTCAGGGCCACCCCTCCCGGCTGCCGAGCCTGGTCAACGACGCCATGAACGCACGAGCTGGCGGTTTTGCGCGGCCGGGATTCCGGCCTACCGTGCCCGCCCACCAGGCGTGGACCAACCCGGTCGACGCCGCCACCGCCTACGCCGAGGAGCTGTGATGCGCCGACACCGCGAACCGCGGACCCTCGCCGACGGCGCGTCGGTGCTCGACCGGATGGCCCTGATCCTCGCCACCCGGGGCATCGACCAGGCCACGGTCGACGCCCTGCCGGACGACGCCGAGTCGTACTCGGCACTGGAGGCGTTGTCCGCCGGGGTGCCGCCCCGCTACCGCGACGCGGTCGCCGAGCACCCCCAGGTCCTGGCCTGGGCCCGTCAGGTCGCCGCCCAGGCCGTCTCCCCGAGCCTCGGCGCCCGCCGCCAGGCTGCCACCGGCCCGAGCCTGCTGATGGCCGGGGTCGTCGGCGCCGGGAAGACGTATCAGGCCTACGGTGCAGTCCGCGTCCTCGTTCAGGCCGGCATCGGCGTGCGCTGGCGCGCGACCACAGCCGCCGACCTCTACGCCGAGCTGCGGCCCGGCTCCGACACGGACAGCGAGCGGGTGCTCGCCGCCTACAGCCGCGTGCCGGTGCTGATCCTCGATGACCTCGGGGCTGCGAAGTCGAGCGAGTTCGTTGAGGAACAGACCTACCGGCTCATCAACCGCCGCTACAACCACATGCTGCCGACCTTGATCACCACGAATCTGCCGATCGGGGCTCTCAAGGCCTACCTCGGTGACCGTGTGGCCTCCCGGCTCGCCCAGATGACCACCCGGGTCGAGTTCGAGCCGGTCGACCGCAGACGCCTCCAGCGCGCCGCCTGAACGGCCGCCGTCCCGGCCGCTTCGTGGCGCGACACCAGCCTCACCGACCCAGCGCACCTCTCCGCCGACGCCGCCCTGCGCGCGGAGAGCGATCGGAGCAACCCCGCATGACCATCACGACCAGCCCTGCCCGCCACCGCTCGCTCGGCGACCACACCTGGCAGGACCAGGCCGTCTGCAACCCGACCGAGTACAACCCCGTCGACCCGGAGACCTTCTTCCCCGGACCGGAAGAGGCCGACAAGATCGCCACCGCCAAGTCGCTCTGCGCCCAGTGCCCGGTCCGACGCGCCTGCTTGGACGCCGCCCTGGAAGCGGGCGACATCCACGGGATCAGGGGCGGCCTCACCGAGGAGGAACGCGAAGCCCTGCACACCAACCTGGCCAACCGCCTCGACCACAGCCGGGTCAACGACACCCTGGCCGGCCGCGACATCCACCTCACCAAGGGCGAGCGCCGCGCGGTCGTCCTCGCCGGATACCGTCAAGGCGTCACCGTCGAGCGCCTCGCCTCGCTCCTCAAGATCACCGAGGAACACGCACTCAAGCTCTACCGCGAGACCCGCCGCGCCATCCGCCACCGGCAGATCGCCGATGAAGCCACCCGCACCACCTCCGCCATGGACGGCAGCGTTGCCCTCGGCCGCCACGACTTCGGGACGGCGGCATGACCACCACCGCCTCCACGCCGACCTCCGCACCCGTCACCGGCTGGGACCGGGCCGTCGTCATTGCACTCGGCGCCGCCGGCTGCGCGCTGTCGTACGACGCACTCCAGCAGATGGCCACCGCGATCCACGTCCGCGGCTTCCTCACCTACCTCTTCCCCCTGGTCGTCGACGGCTTCATCGCCTACGGGGTGCGCGCCCTGCTGGTGATGCGCGAAGCACCACTGCGGGCCCGTGCCTACGTATGGCTGCTCTTCGGCTCCGCGACCACCGCCAGCCTGTGGGCGAACGCGCTGCACGCTGTCAGGCTCAACCAACTGCACGCCGCCGACGGGGGCCTGCGTCTCGGCGACACGGTGGTCGCGGCGCTGTCCACCATCGCCCCGCTCGCCTTGGCCGGCGCCGTTCACCTCTACATCCTCATCGCCCGCGGACCGGTCACCTCGGCTGACCGGGACAGCCGGAATGACCGGGTGGCCGAAGTCGGCCCCGGTCAGTCGGGCGTCCTGGCCGCTCAGGACGACCGACCGGTCAGTACGACCAGGACAGCGGAGAGCCGGGCAGCGGTTGGTCATCACGGTGCCGGGCAGCCAGGCGGCGCGCCGCCGGTCAGCAGAAGCGCGCCCACAGGACAGCCCGTCAGCAGCCTCCAGCGCGCCGTCCCGGTCACCCCGGAGAGTGTGACCGAGGTCAGGCCGGTCAATCTGACCAAGGCCGCGGAGCTGGGCGGTCACCCGGACAACGCCCTGCCGGTCAGTGACCGGCCGGCCCCGGCCGGCCCGGTCACCGCACCAGAGGTCAGTCACCTCGCACCCGCCGTTCAGCCGGTCATTGGCCCGCGGGTCACTGACCGGGCTGACCGGGGGACCGGTGACCGCAGAGCTGACCCGGACACCGAGGAGCTGCTGGGCATCGCCCGGAAGGCGGTCAAGGCGGAGGACAAGCTGACCCGCAAGGTGGTCGCCCAGGCGATCCGAGGCCAGCAGATCCCGCTGTCCAGCGACACCCTGACCCAGCTGATGGCCCAGCTCCGGGCTCAGCACGGTCAGCCGGTGACCGTCGACCGCGACTGACCGACACCGCACCGGCCGGGGGACCAACCACGTCACCCCGGCCGGTCACCCCGCATCAACTACACGGAATCGGAGCAGCCCTGATGCGCACCACCCCCGCCACCTGGGCCGAGGCGGACGCCTGGCTGACCGTCCTGCACCAGCGCGGCCACCTCCACCGCATCGAAACCGGCCCCGACGGCACCCGGACCGTCCAGCGCGGCCAGCACTCCCGGGCCTTGACCCTCCACCACCCCGCCCTCGCCCTCGACTTTGTCGAGGACCGCCTCCGTGAGATCCGTCTGCGCCACACCGAGGCCAGCCGGTGACCGCCACCGACCTCGACGGCACCACCCTTGGACCGGAGCGTGACCGTGATCAGGCACCCGGCGGAGCAAGTTGTGGGGTAAGGACTCCTTACCCCGCCCCCGCCCCGAAGGGAGCGCAGGCTCCCCGGTCGTGGGGGGGGCCGGGGGGGGGGGGGG
>NZ_JBHJUK010000113.1:0-29309 GCF_042266225.1 Kitasatospora sp. NPDC056181 | reverse complement strand
TTTGTTGTGGTGTCGGGGGTGGGGGTCCAGATTTATGGGATCCTGTGTGGGTGGTGGGGTGGGGGCCCCCCGCCGGGCGGGCGGGGGGCGGGGGCCGGGTCGGGGGTCGGGGGTCTGTTCGGTCGGATGTGGTCGTTGCCGGCAGGAGGGTGAAGGGAAGGGGAAGGCCGACGATGACGCACGTGGTGAGGTGCAGGCCGAAGATCGGGAGGCGTGGGCCGAGGGGCCCGTTGTCTCAGCGATTCCCGGCAGCATGACGGGAGTTGGGCTCACGCGACATCGTGCGAGCGGGTCCTGCCGGGGTGCTGGACGGTGAGGCCTCAGGGGTGGTCGAGCCGCTGGACGTGTTCGGGCTTGGTGGTCCACTCGCAGCCGCCGCCGGCGGGCCGGAGGTAGGCAAGGCCGGCAAGGGTTTCCATGTAGACGCCCTCGGCGGGCTCCCCGTCGGCGGTCCGGTGGGCGAGATCGCGGACGATCTCGCCGACCTTGGGCGTGCTGACGGGCATGCGGGGGCAGCTGGACATGGTGGCTCCAGGGGGTAGCGGTGTGGAGTGAGGCCGTTACGACCTGTGTTCATGGTGACGTGGGTGGGGCTACCATCGGAAGCATTTCAACTCTCTAGTTCACGCGACTTTAAGTTGGAACGATCATGAACCGTCGGACACTTGATCCAACGTCATCGCCGCTCGCGGCTTTTGCCGTTCAGCTTCGCAGGTCACGGGAGGACAAGGAGTTGACCCAAGTCCAATTTGGCGCGCTGGTCCGGTACTCCAGCGTCTACATCTCCAATGTGGAGACGGCAAAGCAGGCCCCCAGCTTAAAGTTTGTTCAGCGGGCCGAAGAGGTCTTGGCTGCCGGAGGATCGCTTGAGCTGCTCTGGTGGAGCTGGAAGAACGGGGCGCTGATCCCAGGCTTTCCCGAGTACACCGCCAAAGAGCGCGAAGCCATCGGTGTGCGGCTGTTCGAGACTGGCATGGTGCCCGGCATCTTGCAGCACCATGACTACTCCGCTGCCTACGAGGCCGCCATCGTGCGGAGAGGTGAAGCCACCCGGGTGCAAGCTGATGAGCGGTTGAATCTCTTGTGCGCGCGTCAGAGGTTGCTTGACCGGACGCCGGCCATTCATGCCGTCGTGGACGAGGGAGTGCTGCTGCGTCCGATCGGCGGCTCAACTGTCATGGTGAAACAGCTCTCTCACCTTGAGTTCCTGTCCTGTCGGCCGAACATCGTCATTCAGGTGGCCCCGTACGCCCTTGCCGAGGATCGCCCGTTGTCACATCCGGTGACGCTCCTCACCCTGCCCAATCGGACGATGGTCGGATACACGGAGACGCTCCAGCGGGGCTACCTGGAGCAGGACGCCGACACGGTCGCCGGATGGGCTGGAAAGTACGATCGGCTCCAGGTGGACGCGCTTTCCAGGGCGGACAGCCTGGCCATGATCCGTGCGGTACGGAAGGAACTTGAACGCCATGCACGTTGACCTGTTGGGCGCCAAGTGGCGCAAGAGCTCCTACAGCAACGGAGGGGGCGGGTGCATTGAGGTTGCGGATGGATTCAGCGGAGCTGTCCCCGTCCGTGACTCCAAGGATCCCGAGGGCCCGGCGCTGGTCTTCCCCGCCGGTGCCTGGCAGTCGTTCGTCACCGCGGTCCGGGCAGGGGAGTTCGGCTCGCTTTGACCGGCCAGTCATGGCGAGGGCCCCCGACCGCCATCGCGGCGGGGGGCCCTGCACGTGGCTACCCGTGTGCGCCGGCGCCCCAGGGCTCGGGTACGCCCACCCGGACATCCAGGTCCCACAGGACGCACTCCTTGCCGGGGCAGGCCGTGAACGACCAGGCCACCTCGGTCCGGTGCAACTGTTCGTCAGCCGCCCGCCGACAGCCCGACCGGCTTCGGGCCGGCTTGTCGACGGCCCCTGCCCTGGAGGGGTTGTCCATGTGGGCGACGGTCTGCACTTCACTGTGCAGGCCGTCGCCAACTGCATCAAAGGCTCCACATCTATGCCCCGTTGGAGCCCCGGCCTTCATCGCCCGGGACACGTGACCACCCGATGACGGAGACCGTGCGGGCCCGTCAAGGTGCGGCCTCGGCATCGCCGTCCTCGATCAGGGGCGAGGTGATGGCTGCCCGAATCAGCTGGTCCAACTCCAGCCGTTCAGCGGGGCCGAGCGTGCGGTGTTCGGTGGCCTCGACGTCGGCGATCGTCCCCCGGATGAGCTGGCTCACCTCTTGGGCCCTGCGCAGCTCCTGGTCCTCGCCCTCATTGAGCGAACCACCCCAGACATCGCCGATGAGCGGGACGAAATCCCAGAAGTCGATGCCGCTCTCCCGTTTCTGCCGCTCGCGCTCGACCTGTTCCGCCTGCTCGCGGACGACCGCGCCGGCGTGCGCGGTCCTGGCGGTGAGGGTCTCGATCGCTGCCACCCCGAGGCCGATCGCGGCCAGCCGGTCAGCAGGGAAGGCTGTGACGATACGGCCGGTCTGGTCGAGGACGATTCTCAGCACCCGCTCACCCCGTGTCCCGATCTCGGTCTTGAAGACCTTCTGGACGAGGTAGCGGAACTTGCCCGGGGTCGGGGTCGTCTGACGGATGAGCTTGATCGCCCCCTCCTCGATGACCTGCTCCGCCGGTGTCGTCGCATGACGAGCAGCGACCTCGGTGGCCTCGCGCAGGGTGCTCTCGATCAACGTGCGGATCGTCCGCGGGTTGCGGAAGACCGAGTGGATCGCTCGCCCCGCGATGTTCCTCGCGTGCCTGGCGATGTGTTTCGAAACCGTGGCGACCGTCCGTCGGGCGAGTCTGCGCCCGGCGAATCTGAGGACCTTCTCGAACAGTGACGGCATCACTGTGCGCGGGCGTCGATCGGCCGCCCTCGGCGAGACGACGCCACCGTCGCACACCGATTTTGCCCATCGATCGGCTACGTCCTCGGCACCGGTGTCGAGCGCCGCCGGCACGGTTGATGCCGCGACCGGATCGGCCTGGCCCCCGCCCTGCTGCACGACGTGGCCCAGCTCGTGGGCCAGCAGCAGGCGCCCGGACCTGGTCGCCGGGTCGTACCGGTTGGCCGCGAAGACGATGTCGCGGCCGACGGTGTACGCGGCCGCACCGAGACCGGCCGCGGATTCGGCCGCCGTCGCGTCGGTGTGCACCCGCACTCGGCTGAAGTCGTGGCCCAGCGCCCGCCCCATGTCCTGCCGCACCCCGCCGTCAAGCGGACGGCCAGGTGATTGCAGCGCCTCTGCGACCGAACCCACCGGCAGGTGCTCGCCGGGACCCCGGAACCGGGTGTCTGCCTCTGTCCGCAACCACCTTTCCAACGCCGCCTCGGTGACGGGTGCCCGGGACGTTGCGCGCACGGGGACGCGGCTGAAGTCGACCTGGGGTCCCGGAGCGAGCACGGGCGGCGCCGCCGTCCATGCCCCCTGGGGCGGCGCCGGGGCCGTCGAACCGGCCCGTACACGGGCCGCCTGCCGGTTGAGGTGGGCCGATCCGGACCGGGCCACAGTTCCTCCTAGCGCAACGAATGCCGTTCTCCTCACACGCTAGGCAGGCGGCTTGGCAAGGGTGCCGCTTCCGCGGTGCCATTCACCCGTTTGGCCCGGGCGCCGACCACGGGCTCGGACCCGGCCTGGGCGCAAACCCCGGCATCGACGGCTACGGGGCAGGAGTCCGGCCGGCACCGGGGCGCCGGTTCACCGCTGGTGTGCCTTCCTGGTCGTCCGGTGCGATGCGACAACTGTGGAGCAGAGCCACGCCGGGACAACCGCAGTTCGGCTGCACTGCGGACCGCGGCCCACGAGGGCACTCGGGCGGCCGCGTAGTGGTTGCACCAACGCTTCGCCCACCATCTGATGGGGGACACCTACGGGTTTCCACGAGCACACCTGGAGCGGCCTTGCGTTACGTGGAACGCTTGCCGGGGGGATTGCAGAAGGCTCTGACGGCGGGGAGGTGGCTGCCGATCATCGGGGCGGGGATCAGCGCTACGGCGGTCACCGACGACCAGCGCCGGCCGCCGGGTTGGAAGCAACTGGGGAAGCAGCTGGGCGAGGACCTGCTCGGGCCCGACGACGCCGGGCCCATCGATGCGCTGAGCGCCTACGCCGACACCTTCGGCCGTCCGCGGCTGGTCGAGCGGCTGTCCGAGCTGCTGCTCGTCCGGGACCTCGCCCCCGGAGCGGTGCACCAGTCCTTCGCCAAGCTGCCCTTCGACCGCGTGATCACCACCAACATCGACTTTCTGCTTGAGCGTGCCTATGAGGACCAGCGCCGACCGTACGAACCGCTCCTCGGGGAGTCCCAGCTGGCCTTGCAACCGAGCCGTCAGGCCACGCGCCTGCTGAAGTTCCACGGCGACCTCCGCCACCCCGATCAACTGGTGGTGACCGAGGACGACTACGACGGCTTCCTACGCCGCAGCCCACTGCTGGCGACCGCCCTCTCGTGGTGGCTGCTCACCCGTGAACCCGTCTTCTTCGGCTACAGCCTCGACGACGCCGATCTGCGTGAGATCCTCGCACTTCTCCGTGAACGCCTGGGACGCATGACCCGCCCAGCCTGGGCCATCCTGCCCGCAGACCCTCACGACGAGGCCGCCAGATTCCAGCGGCGCGGCATCAAGGCCATCGTGCTCGACCCCGACCCCACGGCAGACCGTGCCGTCGTGCTGGCTGAGTTCTTCACCGAACTGCGCACCCTGTGGGAGCAGGAGATCGCGAAGAAGCTGCAGATCCGCACCGATGCCGCCTCCGCCGAGCTGCGCCGACCGGCCGTCGCCCCCCAGTTGGCCCTCTTCGTGGCCAGCCGTCCGCTGCTCGCGCTCTACCGCGAGTTCGTCTTCCAGGCCGTGCCCCGACGTACCGGGCTACTACCTCTGGGTATCGACGACATCCGCACTCAGGACCCGGGGATGGACCTCATGGCCATCGACATGGCCCTGTCCAAGGCGGCCGTGGTGGTGTACGACTCGGGCAGCGGCAACTCTCTGTCGCAGAGCTACGTCGCCAGCCGCCGCCCGGTCGATCCCGCAGTCGTCAACGTTCTCCCCGACCTGCCTCAGCTGCATCACCCGGCAGCGGGCCTGGGGCCGACCGTCACCCGCCCTACGGAGATGGGCACATGGGGCGAGGCATTCGTCCCGGAGCTGCTGCAGAGCATCAACACGGCCCGCCCTTCCGTGTCACCCCCCGTCCTGCCCGCCGACCTGGAGAATCCGAAAGGAACCACCCAGCACCAGGATCTGCTGCTGACCTGCCTGGCCCTGTTGGAGGGGGAGCTGCGTCGGTCCCTGACCGACGATGAGACACCAGGCGGAGGCCCGCAGGGGAATCTGCCCACGGTCATCCCCCTCAATGCCGACGGCGGTCGCATGGAACGGCTGCGGACCTTCTTCGACGCCGACTTCGAGGCAGTGATCCGTGCCGTCCGCATCCGCCATGACCTTGTACAGAACCTCCGCGTCGACGAGAAGGAGATCGAATTGGCCGCCATCGCGCTGCGTTCGATGGTGCAGCAACGGCCCCACCTGCTGACTTGACCCCGCAGGCCGGGTGGCCTGCTGACCGGCGCCCGGGAGGTCGTGGACCTGTTGCGTGGTGCCGTTGGCTGCCCACCCGGGCGGCGTGTCAACGCCTCGCGAAAACTGACCCCGTGCGGGTCTCGGAAAGTTGACCCCAGTTGGTTGTGAGGGAACCTGACCCCGGTGTGACGCGGCGGCCCGCGCTGTGGAAATCTCGGGGAATGCCTGAACTGGGGGAACCTGTCGACCGTCCGGTCCGACTGCTGGGCTTCTGGGTAACGCCCGAGAACCAGACGCTGCCGAACCCCGCTGATCTCGTCGATCCCGGATGGGAGGAGTCGGAACGGCAGTGGGTCGCGGACTACCTCAACCACGGGCTGGTCGCCGGCTCCTGGATGGGGGCATCGAGGTGCAGGCTGTGCTCGTGCTCCAACGGCTCCCGCGATCTCACCGACGGCTACTACCTCTGGCCGGAAGGGCTGGGCCACTACGTCCTCGACCATGGCGTGAGGCTGCCCGCCGAGTTCCTCGATCACATCGAGCAGCGACTCGAAGCCCTGGAAGAGCTTGAGCGGGACTCCTCCTGGTGGCGGCAGAACTCCGAGTTCGTGACCGCGGTCCGGGCCGGGGAGTTCGGCTCGCTTTGACCGGCCAGTCATGGCGAGGGCCCCCGACCGCCATCGCGGTCGGGGGCCCCTGCACGTGGCTACCCGTGTGCGCCGGCGCCCCAGGGCTCGGGTACGCCCACCCGGACGTCCAGGTCCCACAAGACGCACTCCTCACCGGGGCGGGCCACGAACGACCAGGCCACCTCGGTCCGGTGCAACTGGTCGTGCATCGACCCCGCCTGCTTCGCGCTCCCGGGCAGCTCGCCGCCCTGGGGGTGGTGGTGCAGGAACCGGCCGTAGGCGGCCTCGCAGAAGGCCGCGTAGCGCTCGGTGCACAGGATCAGCCCGTGCCACGCCTCGTCCACGGCGAACGACGGCATGCCGATGATCTGCCGGTCCAGCATCGCGGCTCCGCAGCACCGCAGCCACTGCCGCAGCCCGGTCTCGACCAGCTCCCGCGGCTTGAACGGGCACGTCTTGTAGACGGCGTCGGGGAGTTCGAGCGCGTCGACCGCCGCTTGTACGCGGTCGATGCGTCGTGCGAACTGTCGTGCGAGCACGTTGTCTCCCTCCTGAATCCGCGGACTTGAGCGCTCAGCTACCGCCCCCGCAACCCCCGCCGCAGCCTCCACCGCATCCGCCCCCGCCTCCACAGCCTCCGTGGCCACCGCCGCCGCAACCTCCGCCGCCGGCGCCCCCGTCCCCGCTTCCGCTGCTGTCCCCGCCCCCGCTCTTGTAGCGCGACTGCCTGCTCGCGTCGTCCCCACCCACGATCCAACCGACGATTTTGAAGCCGACCACGACGATTCCAACGATGACGACGAAGCCGATGAAGTTGTTGAGGCTCATCCGAGTGCTCCCCCCGTTTCGTGCCGCGCGAGGTGCGCCGTAAGTGTGGCCGATCGGCCTCCGCGAGCCGCACGCGACGAGATCGCGGGATAGGGGATCAGCCGCGCAAGACGTCCCCAAGTCGGCGGCGATACTTCATTGTGCTCGCAGGGACTGACACTGAAACGCCGTCAGGCGGTTCCTACTGCTGGGTCCGCGCGGTCGGCGTCTGGCCGTTCTGCGCCTGCCGGGCCCGCTCGGCGAACATCCGGGTGACGGCCAGGACGGTCGCGACGTCGTCGTCACCGGCGGGGGAGGAGCTCTTGAACTCCTGCACGGTCAGCTCAAGGGAGCCCACGCGCACCAGCGTGATGACGCTACCCGGGACCTGGTTCAGCGAGAAGCCCCTGGTCCCGACGCGCTGGTCACCGATTCCGGGCATGTCCAGCTGGATGTTGGGGGCCACTCCGAGTCCGGAACCGTCGAAGTCCTCCTTCGCCCTGGCGGCGGTGCTGTAGGTGCGGAGCGTGAACCGGAGCAGGGCCGGCCCGGTGTAATCGACCCCGGCCGAGCACCCGGGGCAGCTGGGATCGACCTGCGCGGCGCGGTCGACCGTCCACCCGGGTGGCATGGCGGCCTGGTCCGGCAGGATGGCCTTCACCAGTGCGGGATCGGTGAGCGAGGTCGCGGCGTGCGGGGCGCTCGGCACAGTCGTCGCACTCGGGTGCCCCGGGTCTGCCACAGCCGGCGGCTCGGCCGCCTGGCCCTGTGACGCCGCCGCGCGGCCGGGAGAGGGGGAACCGGTGTCGGCGAGGAGGTTCGCGCCACCGTAGGCTGCGAGCGCGAGTAGCACGACCAGGCCGATCGCATAGATGGCCAGGGTGCTGTTGTTGGTGTGGCGGATGTGGTTGACCACGACGTCGCGCAGGGCGAAGTTGCTGTTCTTCACCGTGGCGCCCGCGCCGATGTTGATGCTGCCGGGCGGCGGTGGCGGCGGCACCGTCCGGGAGAGGGCGACGTTCTGCGCGAGGGCGGCGCGGAAGTCCGGGTCGGCGGCCAGTGCCTGGGCGAGGACGTCGGTCAGACGTGCCTGGGCGGACGGGTCCTGGGGATTGTCCTCGACGGCGGTCACGGCGGCCGAGCCGTCCGGGACGGACTGGAGTCTGGAGCGCACGAGGTCGGTGACCAGCCGCCCGGCGGCGGTTCCGATGCCGGCCGCGGCGCTGCCCGCAGCGGCCGAGATGATTCCGACCGCTGTTGCGGCCAGGTCGATTCCGTCGCTCATCGTTCCCCCCGGATGTCGGCTCGCCGTCCACAGTGACCGCGGATCCGCCGACGGGCGAGACCTTTGAAGGGACGGAGACAGAACTGCAACCCGGCTCCCGCCTTCCGACAACAGTGATGTGACGGATGGTCAGAACCAGCGCGGTGTGGCCAGGCCCTGCCTCCTCACCCCACCCCGAACGTCCGGCGCAGGGCGTCCACCAGGCGGTCCGGGGTGGGCGGGTGGAAGCGGCCGGTGAGGTAGCCGTCGGGGCGGACGAGGAAGGCCTCGCCGGGGCGGGCCGAGTACGCCGCGGCGAACCCGCCGGCGCCGTCCCGCACGGACGGCAGGCGCCACTGCGGCGCCGGCGCGTCCGGGGCGAGCACCGCGTACACGTCCAGCAGTCCGTGGGCGGCGGACAGCGCGGCCACCGCGCAGGTGGTCACGTGCTCGTCGGGGGTTCCGGAACCGAGGTGGAACAGGAGCGTGTGGCGCGGGCCGCGCAGCAGGTCGAAGAGGCGGACGGGGTAGTTCGCGAGCTCCCGTTCCAGCCCCCGGCAGTCCGGCGCCCGCTCGCCCGGGCCGGGCCCGTGCGGCCCTGGCCCGTCCGGCGCACCGGCGGCCGGCTCGACCAGCGGACTGTCCGGATACCCCACCAGCAGCTGGGCCTCGCGCCGCAGCACGGCGTCGAGGTCCCCGGCGTCGGTGGGGACGCCTTCCCGCGCGTGCCGCACCGTCCGGCCGACGACCTCCTCGCCGACCGGACGCCGCTCGGCGTCGTAACTGTCGAGCAGCCCGGCCGTGCCGGTGCCGCGCACCGCGAGCGCCAGTTTCCAGGCCAGGTTGAAGGCGTCCTGGATACCCGTGTTCATGCCCTGCGCCCCGGTCGGCGGGTGGATGTGGGCGGCGTCCCCGGCGAGGAAGAGCCGGCCCGCGCGGTAGCTGTTCACCAGGCGGTGGCTGATCCGGAAGGTGGACGACCAGCGCAGCGCCGAGGCGTGCACCGGCTGTCGGGGCGACAGCCGGTCGAGCACGGCCTGGATGTGCCGCAGCTCGGGTGCCCGGCCACCCTCCAACCCGTGCGCGACACCGTCCCCGGAGCCGCCGTCCCCGGAGCCGCCGTCCCCGGAGCCGCCTCCCGCCGGGCCGCCGCCGTTCCCGGAGCCGGCTTCCGCCGGGCCGCCGTCGGTGGAGAGCTCGTCCGGCACCATCATCGACATCCGGTACCGCCCCCGCCCCGGGAGCGGGATGCAGACCAGCGCGTCGTCCACCCGGCCCTCGGCGTCGTGGTGCATGGCCCGGACGCCGTACCCGTCCGGGAGGTCCCAGTCGACCTCGACGTCGCCGAGCATGTACTGCTCGGGGAAGGCGTCGCCCTCGAACCGCAGGCCGGCCGCCTTCCGGACCAGGCTGTGCGCGCCGTCGCAGCCGATCACGTACCGTGCGCGCACCTCCTGCGGTCCGGACGCGGTGCCGAGCACCGCCCGGACGCCGTCCGCGTCCTGCTGGACGGCGAGCAGTTCGGTGCCGCGCTCCACCCGGGTGCCGTACCCGGCGAGGTGGTCGGTGAGCAGGCGTTCCGTCGTGTACTGCGGCAGCGCGGCGAAGCCGTAGGGGACGTCGTTCGGCAGGATCAGGTCGATCCGCGGTCCGGGCCGCCCGTCGGCGAAGAGGAGCTGGCCGCGCATCGGGACGGCCTCGTCGAGCGCCGCGCCCACCAGGCCCATCAGGTCCCACAGCTCCAACGTGCGCGGCTGCACCCCGACGGCCTTGGCGAAGTGCTGCGGAGCGGCCAGCCTGTCCACGATCCGGCAGTCGACCCCGTGGCGGCGCAGCTCGGCGGCCGCGGTCAGGCCCACCGGGCCCGCGCCCACGACCAGTACGTCGATCTCGTCCATGGCTGTGCTCCTCGACGGTGGCCGACCGCTTCCCGGACATGTCGGCCGCCCGCGTCTGCCCGTGCCCGCGGTGCGCGACGGCCTCCCTCCAGGCTGCGCCCGACCGGCTCGGGGCCGCCACCTCTCGGCCGTCACCCCTCGGCCGTCACCTCTCGGGGTCGCCGTCCGTGCTGCCCGGCCCGCCTGCGGGGTCCCGCCGCCGCACCGGGAATCCCCGCGCGCACGGGCGGTGGCCGCGCGGGCCGGGCCCAGGAGGCGGTACGCCCTCACCCGATGGGTGCGACTCGGACGATCCGGCACCCGTCGTGCACCGCGTGGGCGGGGCCGCGTGCCACCTTGGCGCTGCTGTTCGGCCGGGTCCGTCGACCTGCCGGCAGCCCGCACCCTTCTCCGCCACCGCCCCCACCGCCCCCACCGTCCCCACCGGAGTCGTCCCATGCGCCGACGCAGGAGCCTGCTACCGCTCGCAGCCACTCTCCTGGCCCTCACGGTCACCACGACCTGGCCCGCCTCGGCCGACCGCGTGCCGGGCAACGCCACGGCCGATCACGTGCCGGGCGCCGGCCTTGACGTCCAACAGGGCGTCGTCCGCAGCGGGGACACCCCGATCGGGGCGGCCGAGGTGACGCTGTACCGGGCGGGTGACCGTCCGGGCGCGCCGGCGGAGGCCCTGGCCCGGGGCCGGACCGACGGTGCGGGCCGCTTCCGCCTCGGCTACCACCGGCCGGCCGACCCCCGGGCGGTGCTGTACCTGTTCGCCGAACGCGGCCGTGGTGGCCCGGTCGGACTGGCCGCCGTGCTCGGCTCCGCGCGCGAGCACGCGGGCGTGGCGGCGGTCAACGCCGCCCGGGTCGACGAGGCGGTGGTCAACGAGCGGACGACGGTGGCGGCGGCCTACGCGCTGGCCCGGTTCGCCGGCCCGGAGGGCATCGCTGGCGGCTACCCGGGGCTGCAGAACGCCGCCGCGATCTCGCACAACCTCGCCGACGTCGCCGACGGGGGCGTCGCCCGGGTGCTTGCGACCGCGCCCAACGGGGCGGAGACCTCCACGCTGCCCGCCTTCAACACGCTGGCCGACATCCTGGCCGGCTGCGTGGACGGACAGACCTGCGCGGAGCTGTTCCGGCTGGCCGGGCAGCCCGGGCAGCCGGAGCCGGCCAACACCTTCGAGGCCGCCGTCGCGATCGCCCACGGGCCCGGCGAGCACGTCGGCGAGCTGTTCGCCCTGGCCGCGGTGCGGCCGCTCTACCGGCCGGCGCTGCCCACCGCCCCCGACGCCTGGACACTGGCGCTGCGGTACACCGGCAACGGTCACGAGATCAACGGGCCCGGCAACATCGCCTTCGACGCGGACGGCAACGCCTGGGTCACCAACAACTACGAGTACGCCGAGGACCCCCGGACCTCCGTCTGCGGAGGCCGGAGCGTGCTCCGGCTCTCGCCGACCGGCGAGGACGTGCCGGGCGCGCCCTACCGGGGCGGTGGCCTCTACGGCGCGGGCTACGGCATCACGCTCGATCCGAAGGGGGACGTCTGGGTCGGCAACTTCGGCTTCCAGGGCTCCGGGTGCCCGCTCGACCCGAGCGGGCTGTACCGCAGCGTCTCGCAGTTCGGCCCGGACGGCGCGGCCAAGTCCCCTGCGGAGGGCTGGCGTTCGGGTGGCATCGTCCAGCCCCAGGGCACGGTCTCGGACCGGGACGGCAACATCTGGATCGCCGACTGCGGCGGCCGGAGCGTCACCGTCGTGCCGCACGGCGACCCGCAGGCCGCGCGCCGGATCGCGCCGCCGGACGGCGCCCTGGTCAAGCCCTTCGACCTCGCCGTCGACGGGAACGGCCAGGTGTGGGTGACGGGCAACGGCAGCGACAGCGTCCTGCAGCTGTCGCCGGAGGGCGAGCCGGTCCGCACCGTCACCGGCGGCGGCATCACGAACCCGCTGGGCGTCGCCACCGACAGCGGGGGCAACGCCTGGGTGGCCAACAGCGGTGTCGTCCCGCTCCCGTGCGAGGACGGCACCTCGACCGGCCTGGCCGACGCCGTCCGGGACGTGACGCAGCGGGTACCGGGTGCCTCGGTGACCGTGGTCGGCCCGGACGGGACCACCCCGGACCAGCCGTTCGTCAACGACGGGCTCTTCCTGCCGTGGGGCATCGCCGTCGACGGTGACGACACCGTCTGGGTCGCCAACTTCGGCGGCCACCGGGTCGCCAGGCTCTGCGGCACCCGGCTCTCCGCCTGCCCGCCCGGGTACCGGACGGGGCAGGCGATCTCGCCGCCCGACAGCGGCTACACCTTCGACGGCCTGTCCCGGAACACCGCCGTGCAGATCGACCCCTCGGGCAACGTCTGGCTCGCCAACAACTGGCAGACCGTCCCGCTGCAGACCAACCCGGGCGGCCGGGAACTGGTCGTGTTCATCGGCCTCGCCGCCCCGGTCTGCGCCCCGCTGATCGGCCCGCCGCAGCAGCCGTGACCCCGCGACGGTCGTCCCCCCGGCACCCCGCCACGGGCGGCCCGGCGAGGGCCGCGCCGACCGCCCACCTGGGTGACCGTCGGCGTGTTGGCCGCAGTGTTCGGCGTGCCAGCCACGGCCGGTCGCCGGGGCGCTGACAGTCTGACCGTCGATCAGGTGGCGGCGGGGCCCGCGCACCGCCGCCGCGAGCGTGCTGAGGAGCCGCCGATGACGACCCGGTTGTCCGTTCTCCGTCTGACGGCCGTGGTGGCGGCCGTGGTGATGGCCGTGCTCGTCGGGCTCTCCGGGTGCTCCAGTTCGGACGCCGGCAAGGGCGGGAACGGCCCGCGGGCGACCTCCTCGCCGCCCGCCGACGAGACGGCTGCCAACGGTCCGCTGGTCGGGACCCCGTCCCTCGTCGCCGGCGAGCAGTCGTGCGCCGCCGCCGAGGGCAACGCCCCGTGGTTCCCGACCATCGCCGCCTTCGAGGTGCACGACTCGAACCGGACGCACCTCTACGCGTGCGCGCACTTCCTGGGCGCACAGTCGAACAACCAGGTGTTCGCCCACAGTTCGGACCAGGTCTACGTCACGCCGTACAACATCGTGGACCGCGGTCCGAACGAGCTCTACGTCTACGGCGGCGGCTACGGTGACGATCCGGCGGCGTCCGGCTCGTTCGTCTCGCGGGTGGAGCCCGGCACCTTCAACGAGGTCTGGCGGCGGGTGCTCATCAACACCAACGCGACCGACGAGTGGAACTACCCCGGCGTCCTGAACACCCTCGCGGACGGCAGCCTGGTGGTGGTCTACGGCTACCACATCGCCAGGATCGACCCCGCGAACGGGAACGTCCTCGCGCAGACCACGTTGCCCACGGGGCAGTCGGCGCCGCGCGACACCGCGTACAACGGCTACGACGCGCTGCCCGACGGCACGATCGTGGCCAAGACCGTGAACCGCCAGCCGGGCTGCACCGAGCAGGGGTTCAGCGCCTTCCTCGACTGCCCCGACCCGACGGCCGTGCCGCCCTCCATCCTGGTGGCGATCGACCCGAGGAGCCTCCAGGTGCTCTCCCAGGTGACGCTGCCCGAGATGATGGGCGGCCGGATCACCACGACCGTCTTCAGCGGCACCGGGCAGATCTACCTCCCGGGAGCCACCAAGCTCTACCGGTACTCCTACCCGAACGGCGCGTTCGCCCCCGACCCGACCTGGGGGCCGGTGCCCTACCTCCAGAGCGGGCAGACGGCGGCGTCCGCGATGGCCGTCATCAACGACTACGTGGTCGCGATGACCAACGGCGGGAAGCCGACCCCGACCCCGATGAGCGTCGTCGCGGTGTCCCAGGCCGACTCGACCAAGGTGGCGACGGTCCAGCCGTTCGCCAACAGCGGCGCCAAGCAGAGCTTCATCCCGTCGATGGTCTCGGTGGACCCGGAGAACAACCGCGTCTACGCGATGGACGCGGGGGCGGGCAAGCTCGCCGGGATCGACCTGGCCAACGGCGCCCTGTCGGTGGCCTGGTCCCAGGACCAGACGACGCTCAGCTTCACGACCCTGCTCGGGCCCAAGGACCAGCGCGTCCTGATCGGGACGGACATCCCGGTGAAGTTCTTCCAGGGGCTCAAGACGTACAGCACCGAGCAGGTGGTGTGGCGCGACGCCGGGAGCGGCGCCGAGCTGGCCCGGTCGAGCCAGCTGCCGAAGATGACCCAGGGAATCCTGGTGACGCCCGGCTACGCGGGCCTGCAGTACTTCCTCACGGCCGACGGGCACGTGATCGGCCTCCAGGTCGCCCCGAAGCCGGCGTCGCCCTCGCCCTCACCTGCCTCGTCCGGGACCGGTTCGCCGTCCGGGAGCGGTTCGCCGTCCGGCACAGGTTCGCCGTCCCGCGCAGGTTCGCCGTCCGGCACTGGCACCGGCACCGGCACGCCGGCCGCGTCCGGATCCGGATCGGCCTCCGCGTCCGCCTCCGCGTCCGGATCCGTCTCCGCATCGCCGTGACGGCCTCGGGGGCCGGCCCGACCGGCGAACGGTTCTGAACAGTTGGCGACAATCCCGATCAAGTCATGACGGTCAGTCAACCGGTCTCCTACGCTTCGTGCGGCCCCGGCAGGCGCCGGGGCCGCTGCGTTCCCGAAGCGCGTTCCCGATGGCCTGACGAGTCTGGAGAAGACCTCCGTGAGAATACGACGTTCCCCGCGCCGCTCCTGGACGGCCGTGGTCGCCACCGGTGCGGCCACGGCCGCGCTGTTGTCCCAGCCCGCCACCGCGGTGGCGGCGGCGCCCCTCGCGCCGCCGCCCGCCGTCACCGGCACGGTCCCGGTCGCGGCGTACCCGGCGGGCGTCGCGCTGGCCCCGGATGCGAGCCGGGCGTACGTGACCAGCCAGAGCAGCGGGGCCGTCACCGTGCTGGACACCGCCACCGGCGCGGTGACCGGCACCTTCACGGCCGGCACCGGCTCGTACGCCGTCGCCTGGGCGCCGGACGGGCGGCACGCCTACCTGACCCACCACCTCGACGGCACGGTGAGCGTGTTGGACACGGCGGCCAACACCGTGGCCGCCACCGTCCAGGTCGGCGCGGGGGCCTTCGGGATCGCGGTCGCGCCCGACGGCGCGCACGCCTACGTGAGCAACCCGGGCGACAACACGGTGAGCGTGTTGGACACGGCGGCCAACACCGTCACCGCGACCGTCCCGGTCGGCGCCGAGCCGCACGGGGTGGCCGTCGCCCCCGACGGCGCGCACGTCTATGTCGCCGCCTCGGCCGCCCAGGCGGTGGACGTCATCGACACCGCGACCAACACCGTGAGCGCCACCGTCCCGGTCGGGCACGGCGTCTTCGGCCTGGCGCTCAGCGCCGACGGCTCCCGCCTCTGGACCGCCAACGGCGGGGACAACACGGTGAGCGTCCTGGACACGGCGGCAGGCAGTGTCGTCGGCAGCGCGACGGTGGGCGCCAACCCGTTCGCCGTCACCCTCTCGCCGGACGGCCGCCACGCGTACGCGTCCAACTACGCCGACGACACGCTGAGCGTGATCGCCACCGCCGACCGGACGGTGACCGCGACGGTGCCGGTCGGTGCCAGCCCGTACACCCTCGCGCTGACGCCCGACGGCCGGCGCGGGTACCTGGCGGACTTCACCGGCAACACCGTGACCGTTCTCGGCTTCCCGCTGCCGGTGCCGGTGGTCACCGGGATCAGCCCGGCGTCCGGGCCGCAGGCCGGCGGCACGGTCGTCACCCTTACCGGGACCGACCTGGCAGGTGCCACCGCGGTGAGCTTCGGCGCCGCCGGGAACGCCACCGCGTTCTCCTGCACCGCGACCGGCTGCACCGCCACCGCACCCGCGGCCTCCGCCGCCGGCGCCGTCGACGTCCGCGTCACCACCCCGGGCGGGACCAGCGCGACGAGCCCCGCCGACCGCTTCACCTACACCGCACCGACCGCGGACCTCGCCGTCTCGCTCGGCGCCACCCCGGTGGGCGGGCTGCTCTCCGGCCGGGTCGACTACACGCTCACCCTCACCAACCAGGGTCCCGGCAGGGTGGACTCGGCCACCGTCGGCGCCGACCTGCCCGGCGGGTTCACCGCCTCCTCCACCGACTGCACCGTCGCGGCCGGCAAGCTGACCTGCACCCTCGCCACGCCGCTCGCCGCCGGGGCCACCACGACCCGCCACCTCTCGTTGCAGGTCGGCCTGCTCAACCTCGGCCGGACCTTCACCGTCACCGCCGCGCGCACCGCGAGTGCGCCCGTCGACCCGGTGCCGGCCAACGACCGCGCGTCCCGCACCTGCTCCGCCACCCTCGCGTTGCTGATCAGCTGCAGCTGAGCCCTGCGCGCCCCCGCCCCGTGCGCCCCCGCCCCGTGCGCCCCTGCCCCGTCCGGCGGGGGCGCACCTGCGTGGTCCGCTGGACGGAAAGTCCAGGCTGGACGTACAGTCCAGACATGACTGTCGAGGCCCCCGACCCGCGCGTCCGGACCTGGTCGCCCGTCTGCCAGGCGGTGGCGCTGCTGCTCGGCCCGTACGCCGAAGTGGTGCTGCACGACGTGGCCCGGGACGAGGTGCTCGCGCTCTGGAACCCGATGGGCAGCCGGGCCCCCGGCGACCCGTCCCTGCTCGGCGAGCTCGACGGGCTGGCTCCGACCGCGCCCGACGTCTACGGGCCCTACGAGAAGCTGCTCCCCGACGGGCGGCGGCTCTCCTCGGTCAGCGCCGTCCTGCGCGACACCGACGGGCGGCCCTCGGCGGTGCTCTGCGTCAACCTCGACCGCGGACCGCTCGAACACGCCGCCGCCCTGCTGGCCGGCTTCGCCGCCCCCACCGCGCCACGACCCGAACCGCTCTTCGAGCACGACTGGACCGAGCGGATGAACGACGTCATCGGCGGCTACGTCCGCGCCCACGGGCGGCCGCCCGAGCGCCTCGGCCGGGAGGACCGGCTCGCCGTCCTGCGCGAACTCGACCGGGCCGGGGTGCTCGCCGTGCGCCGCGCCGTACCGGCCGTCGCCACCGCGCTCAGGGTGTCGCGCTCCACCGTGTACGCCCTCCTCGCCGACCTCAGGACCGAGGCCGGCCACGACAGCGGTACCGGCCCCGGCGCCGACCCAGAGACCGGACCCGGCACCGGACCCGAGAGCCACGCCGGACCCGAGAGCCACGCCGGACCCGAGGCCGGGCCGGCGGCCGACGCACCGCAGAGGAACGAGAGATGACCCAGCTCCCCGACTTCCGGCTGGAAACCTACTTCTCCCGCTGGGAGTTCACCGCCCGCCACCACCTCACCGCCTCCGACGCGCAGACCATGGCGATGTCCGAACTGCTCGCCCTGGCCGGCCCCGAGGACCGGCACGCCTGGGAGAGCCTCACCCTCGGCTACACCGAGACCTTCGGCGACCCGGCGCTGCGGCAGGCCGTCGCTGGCCTGTACGAGCACGTCGACGCCGACGACGTGATCTGCTTCGGAGGTGCCCAGGAGGCGATCAACCTCGCCATGCAGGTGTTGCTCGGCCCCGCCGACCACGCCGTCGTCGTGACCCCCAACTACCAGTCCGCGGAGACCGTTCCGCTCTCCCTCTGCGAGGTCACCGGCGTCGCCCTGGACGCCGGCCAGGACTGGGCGCTCGACCTGGACGAGCTGACCGCCGCGCTGCGCCCCAACACCCGGGTGGTCTCCGTCAACTTCCCCAACAACCCCACCGGCAAGGTGATCGACGCCGCCGACCTGCGCCGGCTCGCCCGAATCTGCGACGAGCGCGGCATCCACCTCTTCAGCGACGAGGTCTACCGCGGCCTGGAGCGCGACCCGGCCCGCACACTGCCGCAGGTCGCCGACCTCTCCGAGCGCGCCCTCTCGCTCAACGCGACCTCCAAGTCGTTCGGCCTGCCGGGCCTGCGGATCGGCTGGATCGCCTGCCGCGACCGGGAGTTGCGCAGCCGTCTGGAGCGCGCCAAGCACTACACCACGATCTGCAACTCCGCGCCCAGCGAGATCCTGGCCCGGATCGCGCTCGGCAACCGCGAGTCGATCCTGGCCCGGAACCGGGCGATCATCGCCGCAAACCTGCCGCTCTTCGACGCGTTCTTCGCCGAGTTCGCCGACCTCTTCGAGTGGCGGGCCCCGGACGGCGGCTGCGTCGCGTACCCCCGCTACCTCGGCCCGGACGGGGTGGAGGAGTTCTGCACCGGACTGGTCGAGGAGGCCGGCGTCCTGCTGCTGCCCGCGAGCATCTACCGGTCCGAGCTCACCCCCACGCCCACCGACCGGTTCCGGATCGGCGTCGGGCGCTGCGGCACGGAGCCTGCGCTCGACGCCTTCGCCGGTTGGCTGAAGGGCCGCCGCTGACCGTCCCCACTCGGGTGAACCGTACGGCTCCACCGGCCCGTTGAGGGAGGTACGGGGCCGGGTGGTCCCGCGCACCGGAGGACCTCGGGAGGGCGGCCGTGCTGCGGATGGACGGGCCGTGGCGGATCACGGTCATCGGCAAGGACGCCGCCTTCGAACAGCGGGCGGTGGTCCGGGCCTCGTACGGCACCAGCATCCTCGCGGGGCGCGTGGGGGAGTCCCTGGACATCCGTGAGGACGAGTGGGAGCTGGAGCTGGAGCACAGCTGGGACGGGCGCTGGTGGCCCAACGTTCGCGTCCTGCCCGGCCCGGTGCAGAGCCTCGGTTCCGGGGCCCGTGCCCGGGTGATCCGCAGCAAGGACGCCGACTGGACCGGCGGCCATCCGGAACACCCCAACTTCGTGCTGCAGCTGGTCTCGCTGGCCGCCGTCGACTCCAGGGCGGGCGCCGTCGGCGTGGGTGCCGCCGAGGGCGCCCCGGCACGCGCGGTGGTGGCGGGGGCCGTCGCGGGCGGCGTACTGGCATCACCGGGAGTCCCCGCCCGAGCTCCGATGAGGGGGCCGACGGCCGGCGGGACGTCCAGCTTGACGGGCGTGCCGGCGGCGACGCAGTCGATCCGCACCAGCTCCAGCCCCGAGACCGCCGGCTCCGGGAGCACAGGCTCCGCGCCCGCCGGCCCCGCGAGCACAGGCTCCGGGAGCACCGGCTCCGCGCCCGCCGGCTCCTAGACCGTCGACCCTGGGCGGCCGGTTCCCGGAGAGGCCGTCGGTAGCGGTGGTTCCCCGGCAGCGGAGCACCTACGTGGGCGCAGCTCGACAGGGCGTCGATCTGGCACCACCCGGCTGCCCCAACTAGGTTCTCCGTCATGAGGATCGGTGAGTTGGTGGGGGCGGGCCGGACGGCGGACGTGTTCGCGCTGGACGACGGCCGGGTGCTGCGTCGCTATCGGGGCGGTGAGGACGCCACGGCTGAGGCCGAGGTGATGGCGTACCTGGCGGAGCGCGGCTTTCCCGTTCCCGCGGTCTGGCCGGGGCCGGCCGCCGGTGAGCTGGTGATGCAGCGGCTGTCCGGAACGACGATGGTGGAGGCGCTGGTCAGCGGCGCGATCACGGCCGAACGGGCGGGCGAGATGATGGCGGAGCTGCTGCGGCGTCTGCACGCGATCCCGGCGCGCCGCTCCACGGACCCCGGGCACCGGGTCCTGCACCTGGACTTCCATCCCGAGAACGTCGTGCTGACAACCGAGGGACCGATGGTGATCGACTGGGCCACCGCCGAGGAGGGGCCGCCCGGTCTGGACTCGGCGATGGCCGCGCTGATCCTGGCGCAGGTCGCCGTCTCCGTGCCCGCCGTCTCCGTGGCGGCCCGGGCCGTGCTCTCCTCGCTGCTGCGGCATCTCGACGGCATCGAGGAGGAGCACCTCGCGGAGGCCAGGACGCGGCGCGCGGCCAACCCGACCCTCGGCCCGGACGAGGTCGGAAGGCTCGACGAGGCGGTGGCCCTGGTCACCGGGACGGCCGGCTCCTGACGCACCCCGCTGCTCAGCCCCGGCGCGCGGCCTTCGCCCGGTACTTGAGGCCGAGCAGCGTGCCGGACAGCCCGCGCGGCACCAGCCAGGAGACGTCCTCGCGGTCCACGGCGTCGAACCGGTACTTGTACGGTTCGGGGCCGCGCAGGAAGTCGAAGGTGGCCAGGCCCTGGTCGGCGGCGGCCCGGATCGCCTCGGCGATCACCGCGGTGCCGAGCCGCAGCGGCGCCCAGCTCTGGTCCCAGCCGATCTGGTAGTAGACGAAGGTGTCCCGCCACCGGAATCCGTAGAGCACGCCGACCACCGCGCCGGCCCGCTCGGCGACCAGGAAGCCCGGGCCCTCGCCGCGCCCGGTGGCGGCGGCGCGTTCGATCACCCGCAGGTGCAGCGGCGCGCGGGCCGTGTCGAAGGTGGTCGGCAGGCCGAGGGCGGCGCGCCGCTCGCCGTGCAGTCGGAGCACGGTGTGCAACAGCGCGGTCCGCTCGGCGAGTTCGCCCTCGCCGACGGCCGGAGCCACCCAGCGGAAGGTGATCCCCTCAGCGGCGAGCTTGCGGCCGTAGCGGCGCAGGTCGGCGCGGAACCGGCGGGAACCGAGCGCGTCCGGGCCCGCCGCGCAGCCGGTGCACGGCCGGATGGAGTCCGGAGAGAATCGTGTCGAACCTGTCCCGGCCGGTGGTGGAGTTCACCCGAAGACGGCTGATCCGCAGCGGCCGGCGCGGCATCAGCCGGTCGTGCCGATGGTCGAACAGGAAGCCGGTGCGGTAGCCGAGCCGGCGCAGCACGGGGTCGGCGCGGTGGTCGACGTTGCCGTTGGGATAGGCGAAGGCGGTGGGTTCCTCTCCTTCGAGCCAGCCGGTCAGGTCGCGGTGGGCGCGGGTGATCTCGTCCCGGACGGTGTCGTCGTCGCAGTGGTCGAGGCAGGGGTGGCCGGCGGTGTGGTTGCCGATCGCGACTCCGGACCGGCGCAGCGTCAACAGGTCCCGCCGGGTGAGCTGTTCCTGGCGCGGGGCGCCGGCGCGGGCGCTCTGGCGCAGTTCGGCGAGGACGGGCAGGCCCTCGGTGAGCACGGTGTGGTCGCCGTCGTCGAAGGTGACCAGCACGCTGCGGTGCGGCAGCGGCCGTCCGGAGGTGACGGCCTGCTCCACCCGGGCCAGCGAGACCGGGCGGGCGACCCGGACGAGGCGGTCCATCTGGAGCGCGAACGTCCGGGGGTCGTCGATGCCGTGGTAGGCGAGGACGGCGAGCCGGAACAGTGGCTGTGCGGGGGAGCGACGCAGGACGGCGTCGACGGTGCCGCGCCGGCCGGCGAGTCGCCCGCGCGGTGGTGCGGCGGCCGGGCCGACGTGGGCCGCGGCGCGGACCGGGCCGTCAGGGCCGTCAGGGACGTCAAGGCCGCGAGGGCCGTCAGGGTCGTCCGGACCGGTCGCGTCGGCTTCCGGTTCGCTGGTGCTGGTGCTGGTGCTGGTGCTCAGGTCGACGCCGGCCCCGGCCCCGGCCGAACGCGCGGTCCCCTCGGGCATCGAAACGCTCCCCCTTCGTCCCCGTAGGTGTCGCCGTGGCGGGGGTGGAGCGCGGTGCGCGGGCGGGCCTCGTCGCTTGGGGCATGCCTGCCGGGTGGGCGGCCCGCCCCGCTCCACGCATGGCCAAGGTAGTGCAAAATCCCATGCTCCGAGAGGGGTTGCACACGCCAAGCGGGCTTCGGCGGGAGGTTGGCGCATTGTCGGCGCGCCCTTGGCCCGGGTGCGGGCCGGGAGCTTCCTGAGTGGCTGCCGGTGGAGTTGGTGGTGTTCGGGGGGCAGGGCACAGCCGTGCCCCCCGAACCGTGTCCGGCCTACGGAACCCCCACGGTCCCCGGAGGCCTCACGAACCCTGCCGGGATCAGAACGGGTTGGTACAGGTGGTGACCCGCTGCGCGGCATCCAGCGCCGGGCCGCCGGTGGCGCAGATCATCCGGAGATCGCCGGTGACCACGCGGGGCGTGACGGCCTTGGCGGACCCGTGGGTGACGGTGGTCGCGGACGCGACGGTGACCCACGGGCTGCCCCAGGCCCGCTGCGTCCGGACCTCGACCCGGACGAGCGTCAGCTGTGCCGGGTCGGCGGCCGAGACCTGCGCCACCCCGACGAAGCCTCCGTCGGTCGTCTCCTGCCAGGCGCACGGCAGGTTGACGGCGGCGATGCACGCCACCTTGTCCGACGTGTCGGCGACCGTGGCCGCCGAGGCCGGAAGGGCCGTTGCGGCCGTGATCCCTGCCGCGGCGACCATCAGAGCTGCGATCCTAGCGTGCATGATAGGAACCTCCTTGGAAATCAAGGGAATCTCACTGGGTGGGATGAGTCTTGCACACATTGTGGACATGCCACATGTGCGCTGCATCACACTCAAGGTGACGGTTCAACTACGTGCTGCAACCATGGTGGCCATGTGCCCCGGGAGCCCCGGCCGCCCCCGGGAGGCGTCGGTGACGACTCAGCGGGCCGGCGGCATCACCATCCGTCGCCCGGCCGTCGCCCCGCCGTCCACCGGGACGGACGCGCCGCTCTGGTAGGCGAAGTCGTCCGACGCGAGCGCCAGGGTCGCCCGGGCGATCTCCGCGGGCTCGGCCATCCGCTCCAGCCCCTCGACGTTCAGCGGGCCGAACGCCTGCTTGAACCGCGCCCAGTCGGCGTCCGGCACGCCCGGCGGGCGGACGAACGCGGTGTCGGTGGTGCCCGGCAGGATCGCGTTGACCCGGATGCCCCGCGGCCCGTACGCCAGGGCCGCCGCCTTGACGATGCCCTGGATCGCCCGCTTGCTCGCCGCGTAGGCTCCGCCGTTCGGCCGGGCCTGCTCGGCGGCCGAGGACGCCGTGCAGACGATCACCCCGCGCCCGGCCTTCAGCATGTGCGGGACCTGGTACTTGACGGCGAGGAAGACCCCGCGGGCGTTGGTGTTCATGACGTCGTCCCACTCGGCGACGGTCATTTCGTGGAGCAGTCGGCCGCTGCCGACCCCGGCGTTGTTGACCGCGATGTCGATGCCGCCGTACCGGGCCGCCACCTGCTCGGTGAACCGCTCGACCTGGGCCGGGTCGCGCACGTCCGCCGGGAAGTAGGAGGCCTCGCCGCCGCCGTGGCGGATCTCCTGCTCGACCTGGCGGCCGAGTTCGGCCCGGCGGCCGCAGAACCCGACCCGCGCGCCCTCGGCGGCGAACGCGGTCGCGGCCGCCCGTCCTATTCCCGAGGTGGCGCCGGTGATCAGCACGGTCCGGCCCTCGAACCGGCGTGGTGCGCGCCGCTCCTGGGGGGCGGCCTCGGCGCGGCCGGCGGCGCCCAGCGGGCCGGCCGTGGCCGCCGCCGCGGCCAGCCCGAGCGCGGAGGCGCCCAGGAGGGACCGTCGCGCGGGGGTGGCTGCCGGTGAAACGGCGCCGGGGGCAGTGGTGTTGGTGGTGTCCATGCGCCGAAACCCTGGCAGCCGCCGGCGGGCGTGTCTCTCGGCCGACCGGCCCGACCCGCCGACCGGGAGGAGGAGCGGCCTCCGCCTCCCGGAGGACGTCCGGCCCGTCCGACCGGCCGCCAACTCGGCGATGAGCAGCCGGAATCGGCGCCCGGTGGCGAGGGCCCGGTGCCGCCACGCCACGGCGTTCACTCGTTCGAGTGGCGGACCGGCGCGAGGCGGTTCGGACGGCTACGATCGACCCGACCCACGGAGGTGGCCTGCATGGACACGGTCATCGTGCAACTGCCCGAACCCCGCCCGGAAGTCCGCCGCGAGTCCCCCGGCGGGCTCGCGTCCGGCGGGCCGGCGATCCGGCCCGCGAGCCTCGGCCGGCATCCGGGCCCTGCCCGGCCCGCCGGTTCCACCCGGCCCGCCGGCCCCGCCCGGCCGGTGCTGCTGCACCTGGGCCCGGGCGAGGCGGCCGAGTTCGGGCGTGGCGAGCCCGGCCGCCCCGTCGCCATCCCGCTCGCCGACCAGGGCGTCTCGCGCAGGGCGGGCGAGATCACCGCCGCCGAGGACTACTGGCGGCTCTCCAACTTCAGTGCCTCCGCCACCTATGTGGTGGAGAACCTGGAGGGCGCCGGCGAGCACGTCAAGGTCGCGCCCGGCCGGCTCGGCGCGCCGGTGCCGTTCGAGTTCTCCCGAGTGCTGCTGCCGGCTCTCGACGAGCCGGCCGCCTTCAAGGTCTTCGCACCCCAACACGCCTACCTGGAGGGCGAGTTCGACGCCCGTGGCGGCGAGCGGACGGTCAGCCCGTTCGCCCTCGACCCGACCTCCAAGTACTTCCTGGTCCTGCTCGCCCTCTGCGAACCCCGGTTGCGCTCGCCCTCCGCCGCCTCCGTCCCCGGCGCCACCGACGTGGTGTCCCGGCTGCGCGCCCTGCCCGCCTGCCGGGAACTCACCCGATCCGCCGTCAACTACCACATCGACTACCTGGTGGCGACCAAGCTGCGCCTGCGCGACACGCCCGAGGAGGCGGCGGACGGCGCCGGCCGCAGCGGGGGCAAGCGGGAGGAACTCGTGTCCCTGGCACTGAGGTTCGACCTCGTCCGGGAGGAACACCTGGCGCTGCTCCCGCCCCGGCACGGCGGCTGACGGCGCCGTGTCGCCGCCCGCGCAGCCCGCCGCCCCGCGGCCGGACCGGTCCGAGGAGCCGCCGGTCGCGGTTCCGCCCGGTTACCCCGTGGCCGGCTACCGCACCGGCGAGCCGATCGGCGCCGGCGCCTGGGGCACCGTTCACGCCGCTCACGGGACGGGTGAACTCCCGGACGCGGCGGTGAAGTTCCTCAGCCCGGCGCGGCTCAGCCCGGGTCAGCGGCGGACGATGGCGCAGGTCGCCCGGAGCGAGATGCGGTTCAGCCGTCTCGCCGACCACCCGCACCTGATCCGCACCCTCGCCGTCGTCACCGTCGACGACCCCACGCACCCCGGGCTCGACGGGGCGGTGGCCCTGGTGATGGAACGCGCCGCCCGCAGCCTCCAGGACGTCCTGGCCGCCGCCCGTCCGCATGCGCCCGTCCCCGGCGCCGAACGGATCCTCGCCGAGGTCGGCGCCGGCCTCACCCACATGCACGGCGCCGGCTGGGTGCACGGCGACCTCAAGCCCGGCAACATCCTGCTGATGGCCGACGGCACCGCCAAGCTCGCCGACTTCGGCCTCACCGCCGAGCTGGAGGGCACCCACGCCTATGCGCCGCCGCTCGGTTCGCCCGACCACGTCCCGCCCGAGTGGTGGTCGGAGCGGACCGGCGCCCGCGGCGTCGCCCTGCGCCCCAGCGCCGACATCTGGGCCTTCGGCGTCCTCGCCCACCAGCTGCTCACCGGCGGCCTGCACCCCTTCCTGGGGGCGACCGCCCGCGCCCGCTCGCTCGCCGCGCAGGCGTACGCGCGTGGTGCGGCGCCGCTGCGGCTGGACGATGCGCTGCCCGCCTGCTGGCGGGAGGTGGTGACGGCCTGCCTGGCCGTGGACCGGGAGGCGCGGGGGCGGGTGGACCTCACCGCCCTGCTCACCGCCGCCGCGGCGGGCGGGCGGCAGGGCACCGCCGCGGGCCGGGAACGCGGAGGTCGGCGGCGGACCCGGCCGGGCAGGGCGGGTGCGGGCAGTGCGGGTGCGGGCAGTCCGGTTCCGAGGCCGGGCCGTGCGACCGCGGTCGGTGCGGGCAGCGCGGGTGCGTTCACGGGTGCGGGCACGGGTGCGGGCAGGCTGGTGGGGCTGGCCGGGGTGGTTGCGGCGGCCGCCGTGGTGGTCGTCCTCACCGGCGCCCCGGAGCCCGTCGGGTCCCCGGAGCACGTCGCCACGGCCGGGCCGGCGCCCGGTGCCTCACCGCCGTCCTCCCCGGCCGGCCTGCTCCCGCCCGGTGCGAAGGTGCCCGCGGTGGCTTCGTCCGGTGCGAAGGTGCCGGTGGCGGTTCCGTCCGGTGCACTCCCGCCCGGTGCCGATGTGCCCGCCGAACTGCGCGGCCCGATCGACGACGCGGCCCGTCGGTGCCCCGAGCCGGAGATCACCCCGGCGCTGCTGGCCGCGATGCTCAAGGCCGAGAGCGGCTTCGACCCGAAGGCCGCCCACCCCGAGTCCGGCGAGTACGGCATCGCGATGTGGACGCCCGCCGTCTTCAACGCCTGGGCGCAGGACGCCGACCACGACGGGGTGAAGGACTACTTCGACCCGGTCGACGCGATCGCGTCGATGGGCAACTACGTCTGCTGGCTCGACCAGCAGTTCAAGCACCGGGGGATGACGGGCAGTCTGCCGGCCCTCGTCACGGCCGGCTACCGGACCAGCGACAAGACCGTCGCCGACGCCGGCGGCGTCCCCGACCGGGTGAGTGCGCATGTCGCCAAGGTGCTCGGTTACCTCGCCGAGTACGGTGGCTGACCAGCGCGGACGTCGCTCGCGGCACTGGGCCCGGTCGCATCGGCAGGGGTGACCGGCGCCGTCGCCCGGCCATCGCGGTGACGGGATGCGATGCTCGGCCGCATGATCAGAAAGCTCCACGCGGTCATCGCCCAGTGGACCGTGGTCGTCCCGGTGGCGTCCCTCGTCCTTCTCGTCCTGACCTGGCACCGTGACGTGCCCGGCTGGGTGGTGGCCCAGGTGGCGTGCTTCCTGGGTGCCGCGGTGCTCGCCGCCGTTCACCACGCCGAGGTGATCGCCCACCGGGTCGGCGAGCCGATGGGTTCGCTGGTGCTCGCCGTGGCGGTGACCGTCATCGAGGTGGCGCTGATCGTGACGCTGATGGCCGACGGCGGGGACAAGGCCGCCACGCTGGCCCGGGACACCGTGTTCGCCGCCGTGATGATCACCTGCAACGGCATCTTCGGACTGTCCATCCTGATCGGCGCGCTCAAGTACCGGGTGGCGGTCTTCAACGCCGAGGGCACGGGCGCGGCGCTGGCCTGCATCGGCACACTCGCCACGCTCAGCCTGGTCCTGCCGACCTTCACCACCAGCTCGCCGGGCCCGCAGTTCTCCTCCACCCAGCTGGTCTTCGCGGCGGCCGCCTCGATCGTGCTGTACGGGCTGTTCGTGGCCACCCAGACCATCCGGCACCGGGACTACTTCCTGCCGGTCACGCCGGAGGGCAAGATCCTCACCGAGGAGGACCACGCCGAGCCGCCGACCAACCGGGCGACGCTCGCCAGCCTGGCGCTGCTCGGCGTCTCACTGGTCTCGGTGGTGGGCCTGGCCAAGGGCGTCTCTCCCACCATCGAGTCGGCGGTCGAGTCGGCCGGACTGCCGTCCTCGGTGGTCGGCGTGGTCATCGCGCTGCTGGTGCTGCTGCCGGAGACCATCGCGGCGCTGCGTGCGGCCCTGCGCAACCGGGTGCAGACCAGCCTCAACCTGGCACTCGGCTCGGCGCTGGCGAGCATCGGGCTGACCATCCCGGCGGTGGCCGTCGCCTCGGCCTGGCTGCCCGGCCCGCTGGTGCTCGGGCTCGGCCCGTCGCACCTGGTGCTGCTCTCGCTGACCATCGCGGTCGGCACGCTGACGGTCATTCCCCGGCGGGCCACCCCGCTGCAGGGCGCGGTGCACCTGGCGGTGATGGCGGCGTTCGTGGTGCTCGCGATCAATCCCTGACCGGAGCGGGCCCGTGTCCATGTCCGTGCCCGTGGCCGGAGCGGGCCCGTGTCCGTGCCCGTGTCCGTGCCCCGGCTGGGCCGGTGGCGATGCGGGCCCGCCCCCTGGCCGGGCCCGCCCGCCGGTTTCCGGCCCCGGTTTCTCACCGGAGCGTTCCCGGAACCGGCTGGCGGGCCGACGACCTGTCGGTCACCGGCCCGCCCGTTCTTCTTCCCGGGGTCAGGAGGACTTGCGGGTGCGGCGGGTGTAGACCACGGCGCCCGCGCCGGCCAGCAGCAGCGCGGTGCCGGTGCCGGCGTAGAGCAGGGTGCCGTCGCTACCGGTGGAGGCGAGGTTCTTGCCGGCCTGCACGGCGCCCGGGATCGGGGTCGGGACGCTGACCGCGGCGGGCATGATCAGCGGCTTGTCCGGGTTGACCACGGTGTTGGCCGGCGGGGTCTGCACCGGGACGGTCGCGGTCGGGGCGGTGGACGGGCCGGTGGTCGGGGCCGGGGCCTCGGTGCTCGGCGCGGCGGTGGCCGGGGTGGTGGCCGACGGGGTCGCGGACGGGGTCGCGGACGGCTTCTCCGTGGTGGTCGCCGACGGGCTGGCCGACGGCGTGGTGGTCGCGGTCGGCGAGGCCGGCGCGCTCGGCGTCGTGGTCGGCGTGCTGGTCGCCGACGGCGTCTGCGACGGCGTCTGCGACGGCGTCTGCGAAGGCGTCTGCGAAGGCGTCGCCGAGGGGGACTGCGACGGCGACGTCGAGGTGGTCGGCGTGGCGCTCGGAGAGGCGGGCGGGGTCTTGGACGGGGTCTTGGACGGGGTGGCGCTCGGGGAGGCCGACGCGGTCTTGGACGGGGTGGCGCTCGGCGAGGGCTTTCCGGTCGGGGCCGGGGTCTTGCCGCCGCAGTCGACCTTGAAGACCTTGTGCTTGGGGTTGTTGAGGTCCGGCTCGGCCGGCAGCTTCCCGTCGACCAGCTCGACCGAGGCCCAGTACAGCTTGTACTGGCCGTCCGGCAGGTTGATGTCCTCGGTGCGGACGTGGCCCTTGCCGTCCACCGGCAGGTCGCCGAACGCGACGGCCTTCTCGGTCTTGTCGTGGACCTCGGCGATCAGCCAGATGACGTCCTGGCCGGGGTCGAAGCCGAAGGAGTCCAGGTAGAAGGTGCAGACCTTGGGCTCGTTGCGGGTGTCCTCCTGCCCCGTCGCCGTGTCGTGGATCTTGACGGTGCCGTTGTTGCCCTTCGGGGGCTTGCCTCCGGCGACCGCGTGCGCGGTCGGCGCGAGCAGCAGCAGGGCGGCGGCGGTGGGAACGGCGACGAGGGATCGCGCTGCGGTGGAGCGGATGCGCATGCTGGTGTCCATGGTGGATCGGCGGGCCGGGGGAGGCCCGCGAGGCAGGTGGGAGAGCCCTCGGCAGCCGGAACCCCAAACCGGTGACGGTGGGTGACGGTGAACGAGAGGCCCTAACGTCGCGCAGCCGCGGCGGCGATGCAAGGCAGATTTGGCCGGATTGCCATGCGGGCAGGCCAATTGTCCGATTTAGTCCCGTGCAACGATCCGATCACCCGATTGTGAGAGATACGTGCACCGCCCGGGGTGCCGATCCTCCGGAGGCCACCACGCCCGAAGGGGCGGCACAGGAGGCCGCGCCCGGGCCGCGGCCTCCACCCGTGGCCGCACCGCCCCTGACCCATGCCGTGACCCGCCCCGTGACCCGCCCCTGTGACCCGCGCGGCGCCCCGGCCCCGTCCCCGTCGACGCCGGCGCCCAGCGCCCCGCCCGGGACGCCGCCGAAGCCCCCGCCCGGGCCCGCC
>NZ_JBHJUK010000112.1:0-29658 GCF_042266225.1 Kitasatospora sp. NPDC056181 | reverse complement strand
CCGACGTTTCAAACTCTAGCCCATCCCCGCTCCGAGAAGCGAATCCGGCCGCAATCCATATAAACGGACACGCCGAATAAGACCCGAGCCGCACCGCCGAAAAAGGCAAAGCACGACCCAGCCCGAACCGGGAAGTGGTGTTTCTAGGGATTGGCCGCCCCGGGACCGTCCGCGCCGATGCGTGTCCGGTGCTCCCTGCCGAGCGACTAGAGAACACTACGCCCTTCCTGAGCCGCAGGCAAACCGCTGACCCGGACGATGCGGGTGCAGAGGGAGCGGCCCGTCTTCACGTACTCGCCGTTGGGGTGGTCGTTGGTGGTGACCCAGTGGCGGGCCGAGTCCTCGTCACGGCCGCCGGCGCGGTGGCGGCGGAGCAGGCGGTCCTCACGGACGGTGTCCTCGGCGTCCACGTACCAGAGCTCGCGCAGCAGGCGGCGGGCCTCCGGCCAGGGGTGCTCGGTGGCGGCGAGGTAGTTGCCTTCGGTGATGACGAGCCGGGCGTGCGGCGCGACGACGTGGCGGGCGGCGACGGGTTCGTCGAGCTCACGGTCGAAGTCGGGGACGTAGATGTCCTGGAAGCGGTCCGACGCGACGCGGCGCAGCAGCGCGACGTACCCGTGGGCGTCGAAGGTCGCGGGGGCGCCCTTGCGGTGGCTCAGGCCGAGGCGGTCGAGCTGGGCGGCGGAGAGGTGGAAGCCGTCGAGCGGGAGGTACGCGGCGCTGCCGGGGCCTTCGCGGCGTTCGACCTCGGCGACCAGGTGCCGGGCGAGGGTGGACTTGCCGGCGCCGGGCGGTCCGGCAAGTCCGAGGATGGTGCGGGCGTTGCTTCCCGGGCCCCGGAGGAGACCGAGGGCGAGCGCCGCGAGATCAGGAGCGGTGTGGGTGTCCTCGTTCATGGGCGCACCCTACTGACCGCGCCCGGGCGGCCGTCAGCTCCGCGGGGCGAGGGCGGGCGACTCCAGGGTGAGGGTCCCGCTGTCGGCGTCGAGCAGGGCGGGGACCCCGAGCGGCACGGTCAGGGTGGAGGGGCAGTGACCGAAGCCCAGCTCCCAGACGACGGGTATGCCGAGCGGGCCGAGCCGGTCGAGCATGACCTCCCGGACCCGCTCGGGCCGGCCGCAGCCGTCCCAGGAGCCGAGGGCGACGCCGGCGACACCGTCGAGCGCGCCGGAGCGCAGCAGCTGGGTGACGAGGCGGTCGAGCTGGTACGGGTGCTCGTGGACGTCCTCCAGGATCAGGATGGTGCCGGCGAAGGAGGGGCGGGCGGCCGGTGTGCCGCGCTCGGCGGTAATGACGTGGAGGCAGCCGCCCGCCGTGATGCCGCGGGCGGTGCCCGGGACGAGGGTCTCGGCGGTGGGCGAGGTGAGGACCGTGACGGACTCGGGCTCGAAGAGGGTGCGTCGCAGGTGGTCGGCGGTCGGACCGTCCTGGATGAAGGAGGCGGCCGCGCTCATCGGTCCGTAGAGGGTGGCGATGCCGAGCCGCTGGGCGAAGGCCTCGTGCAGCGAGCTGACGTCGCTGAAGCCGATCAGCGCCTTGGGCGGTACGGCGCGCATGGCGTCCCAGTCGAGCAGGTCGACGATGCGGTGCACGCCGTAGCCGCCGCGGGCGCAGATGACGGCGTCGACGGTGGGGTCGAGCCAGGCGGACTGGAGGTCGGCGGCCCGGTCGGCGTCGGTGCCGGCGAGGTGGCCGAGGACGGGGTGGGTGTCGAGGACGTGCGGTCCGACCGTGACCTCCAGCCCCCAGGAGCGCAGGATCTCGGACCCGGCGGTGAGCCGCTCGGGGTCGATCGGGCTGCTGGGGGCCACCACGGCGATGCGGTCCCCGGGGAGGAGCCGGGGCGGACGGGTCAGGCCTCGGGCGGGCGCGGGAGTGCGCTGATCCATTGCCAGGTTCCTTCCGGAGTGGAGTGGTTCGGGTCAGGGGCGGTGGCGGGACGGCTGCGGGACGGCTCGGGGGCGGTGCCGTCCGTGACGCCGACCAGACAAGATATGCCCTGCTGCGTTCATGCCGACCCCATCACCGCCCTGACCTCGTCGAGGGTGGCTTCCGCGACGGAGTTGGCGCGGTCGGCGCCGGCGCGGAGCACCTGCCGGACGTAGCCGCGGTCGGCGGCGAGCTCGGCGCGGCGGGCGCGGATCGGGCGGAGGTGGTCGTTGACGGCCTCGGTCACCGTGCGCTTGAGCGCGGCGCTGCCGCCGTCTCCGATCTCGTCGGCGACGGCCTCGGGTGCGCGGTCCTGGCAGAGCGCGGCGAGCAGGACGAGGCTGGAGACCTCGGGGCGGGCGTCCGGGTCGTAACCGATCCGGCGCTCGGTGTCGGTCTTGGCCCCCTTGATCAGGCGGGCGGTGGTGTCCTCGTCGGCGGAGAGCGGGATGGCGTTGCCGCGGCTCTTGCTCATCTTCCCGCCGTCGGTGCCGAGCAGCAGCGGGGCGGCGGAGAGCATGGCCTCGGGGCGGGGGAAGACGGCGGTGCCGTCCGGGTGCGGGTAGCGCTCGTTGAAGCGGCGGGCGACGGTCCTGGTGATTTCGAGGTGGGGCAGTTGGTCCCGGCCGACGGGGACGACGCTCGCCTTGCAGAAGAGGATGTCCGCGGCCTGGTGGACGGGGTAGGTGAGCATCAGCCCGTTCACCGCCGACTGGCGGGAGTGGGCGATCTCGTCCTTGACGGTGGGGTTGCGGTTCAGCTCGGCGACGCTGACCAGGCTGAGGAACGGCAGCAGCAGCTGGTTGAGGGCGGGCACGGCGCTGTGGGTGAAGATCGTGGCCCGGTCGGGGTCGATGCCGATGGCGAGGTAGTCGAGGACGAGGTTCTCGGTGTGCTCGGCGAGGCGGTCGGCGACGTCCCGGTCGGTGATGACCTGGTAGTCGGGGATGACGATGAACAGCTCGACGCCGAGGCGCTGGAGGCGGACCCGGTTCTGCAGGGTGCCGAAGTAGTGGCCGAGGTGGAGCGGGCCGGTGGGGCGGTCGCCGGTGAGGATCCGGTGGGCCCCGGGGTTGCGGCGGATCCGCTCGTCCAGGTCGGCGGCCGGCGTGTCGGAGGCCGCGGGATCGGTGGCCGTCGCGTCGGCGGCCGCGGTGCCGGCGGTCACGCAGCCGGCAGCGGCGGGGCCGGCGGAGTGCGGTGTGGTGGTGGCGGTCATCGGGTCTCTCCTCGGTACGGCGGTGGTGGTGGCCGTCCGGGGCTCGGGCCCGTCCCGTGGGGGAAAACGCAACAGGGCCGTCCATCCGGACGGCCCTGGTCAGGCGTGGCTGGTGGCCGTCCTAGGACGGCCACCAGCTGAGACCTGCGAAGCGCTTCATGTGCTGGAGGATAGCGCCGCTCCCCCGACGGCGTCAGGGATTTCGGGAGGAGCCGGGGCGCTGCCTCCCCGGCGCCGCTCGCCCCGCCGTCAGTCCTCCACCACCAGTGCGGGGGTGTCCTTGCGCAGCGTCTCGCCGCGGAAGAACTCCGGCCGGTACGCGCCGTACCAGGTCATCAGCACGGCGCCGAGCAGCAGGATGCCGACGCCGATGACGAACACGGAGCCGATGCCGAGGACGGCGCCGCTGCCGTAGCCCGGGTCCCACGCGTCGGTGAGGGTCTGCAGGAAGACCGCGCTGAGGAGCACGCCGCCGATGAGCGGGGCGACGCCACGGAGGACCAGGTCGCGCAGGCCGCCCCGGAGCGAGCGGCGGAAGTACCAGACGCAGGCGAAGGCGGTCAGGGCGTAGTAGAAGCAGATCATCAGGCCGAGCGCCAGGATGGTGTCCTGGACGACGTTCTCGCTGATCACGCTCATGCCGACGTAGAAGACGGCGGTGGCGGCGCCGGCGGCCACGGTGGCGTAGCCGGGGGTGCGGAAGCGCGGGTGGACGGAGCCGAAGCGCGGCGGCACGGCCCGGTAGGAGCTCATCGCGAGCAGGGTGCGGGCCACGGGGATGAAGGTGGTCTGCAGGCTGGCGGCGGCGCTGGCGACGACGGCCAGGAAGAGCAGGATGCTCCACGGCGAGCCGAGCACCGGGCGGGCCAGCGCGGAGAAGACGTTGTCGGCGGTGGCCGGGTTGCCGAGGCCGGTGCCGTTGTCGCCGACGCCGGCGAACATCTGGGAGGCGATCGCGACCAGCAGGTAGGAGCCGACCAGGGTGACCATGGAGATCATCGCGGCCCGGCCCGGGGTCTTGGCGCTTCCGAGGGTCTCCTCGTTCATGGTGAGGCAGGTGTCCCAGCCCCAGTACATGAAGATCGACAGCGACAGGCCGGCGGTGAACGCGCTGAACGAGGTGACCTGGAGCGGGTTGAGCCAGGAGGCGGAGAAGCCGATCGAGTCGGGCAGGTCGCCGGCGGCGGCCTTGCCGATGGCGATGACCGAGAAGAGCAGCAGCACGGCCAGCTGGAGGCCGACCAGGCTGTACTGGAACCACTTGGTGGCCGTCATGCCCCGGTAGCTCATCGCGGTGGCGGCGGCGATCAGCATGACCACGGTGAGGAGGTGGACGGCCTTGTTGTCGTTCAGCTCGGCGATCCCGCTGCTGCCGGTCATCTCGCCGAGCATCAGGTAGAGGAAGTCGGTCGCCACCCCGGCCAGGTTGGAGAGCACGATGATCGTGGCGACCGTCAGTCCCCAGCCGGCCATCCAGCCGATCCGGGGGCCGAAGGCCTTGACCGTCCAGGTGAAGGACGTCCCGCAGTCCGGGAAGTCCTTGTTCAGCTCCTTGTAGGCGAACGCGACGAGCAGCATCGGCAGGAAGCCGGCCAGGAAGACCGCGGGCATCTGGACGCCGACGGCGGTGACGGTCGGACCCAGCGTCGCGGTCAGGCAGTAGACCGGGGCGACCGTGGAGACGCCCAGGACCACGCTGCTCAGCAGGCCGACCGAGTTGCCCCGTAGGCCCTTGTCCCCCGTTGCCCCCGCCGCCCCCGGGTCGGGGGCTCCACCACTGGCGCCACTGACCGGGGCACCCTGCGGAGCGGCGGGCGCCGTTGCCCGGCCGCTGCTTCCGTGCTCTGAGAGCTGCTGATCAAACACCAGCGCACCCTAGGTGGGAGTACGGAAGGTTGAGTAGACCAACTCTTGGTGATCTGAACCACTCGCTTCGATTCATTCGCCGAGAGCCGCAGTAAGCGCATGAATTAATGGGACGCAACCGTCATGTACCTTGTTTTCGAAGGGTTGGCGGCAGGTTGATTTCCCCCTTATGTCACGTCTTGAGACGGTTTGCGCCCCACCTCGGAGCCTCGCGGTCGACCTCCCCAGGGGGTTCGGATAGGTTTGCCTCACCTAACTTCGATCGACCGAGAAGGAGCGTCGCGTGGCCCCCCACCCCGCCGACCGGACCGTCGTCAGCCCCACCCCCTCCCGCCGCAGGCTCCTCACCGCCGGTCTCGCCGGCGGCGCCGTCCTCGGCCTGGGCGGCCTGCTCACCGCCTGCGGGGGCTCCGGCGGGTCCGGAACATCGGCCGGCGGCTCGGCCAAGGCCTCCTCCGGCTCCTCCGCCGGCTCGTCGCCCGACCAGAAGTCGGTGAAGCAGGGCGGCGACGACTACGCCACCGTGATCGAGAAGATGAAGGGCTTCGGGACCGACGCCGCGCCCGGTGTCTACCCGCGCACCGTCAGGCACGCCATGGGCGAGACCGTCATCCCGGCCAAGCCGGTGCGGGTCGTCGTCCTGGACACCGGCGAGCTCGACAACGTCGTCTCGCTCGGCATCCAGCCGGTCGGCGTCGTCCACACCGACGGCTCGAAGACCATGCCGTCCTACCTCAAGGACAGGGCCGGGAGCCCGGCGGCCGTCGGCACCATCAACAGCCTCAACCTGGAGGCCATCGCCGCGCTCAAGCCCGACCTGATCCTCGGCAGCCAGCTCCGCGCCCAGGACCAGTACGCGCAGCTCTCCAAGATCGCGCCGACCGTCTTCTCGCTGCGCCCCGGCTACCCCTGGAAGCAGAACTTCCAGCTCAACGCCGCCCCCTTCGGCCTGGAGGCGGAGGCCAAGGCGCAGCTCGACGCCTACCAGGCGGCGGCCGCCGCGATCGGCGCCAAGCTGGGTCAGAAGCGGCCCACCATCACGCCGCTGCGGTTCATGCCCGGCAAGACCCGGCTGTACGCCGAACTGTCCTTCATCGGCACCGTCCTCACCGACGTCCCACTGCCGCAGCCCGGGATCGAGCAGGTCAAGGAGCTGGCCGTCGAGATCAGCCCCGAGCAGATCGACAAGGCCGACGCCGACTGGGTCTTCTACGGGGTGTACGGCACGCCCAGCTCCACCAACCAGGACGCGGTGCTCGGCGGACCGCTCTGGAAGACCCTCGGTGCGGTCAAGTCCGGTCAGGCCCGGCCGGTTTCGGACGAGACCTGGTTCCTCGGGCTCGGCGTCTCCGCAGCCAACGTCGTGCTGGCCGACCTGAAGGGCTTCGTCGCTCCGGGTGTCTGAGTCCGGGACGGCGGGGCGGCGGCGCAGAGGGTCGGACGGTGTCGTCGCCCACACCCGGGGGAAAGCCGCTTGGAGCTGGTCGCGGCGTGCGGGAGGATCGTCGGGACCGTACCCCGAAGGGCCCGTGCCGATGACCACGCTCGACCAGACCGCGACCGCTTCCGACCTGCCGTCAGCCGGCCTGCCCGCGCCCGGCCTTCCCGTGGACGGGGTTCCCGCCGGCGACCGGCCCGCCTCCGGTGCGGCCGCCCCGGCCGCCGGGCTCTGCGCGATCGCGGCGGCGACGGACTCCGGGGTGGCCGGCGGTGCCCGTCACGGCTCGGTGCCGCGCCCGCGGCGCGGCGACGTGGAAGACGCAGGGGGCGCTCGGGGCGAAGCTGTCGGGGGCGGGGACGCAGGGGGCGGGGCTGTCCCGGCCGGGGACGGCGAGAGCGGGCACACGGCCGCACTGGTCCGGGCCGGTTTGGCCGAGCGACTGCGGACCGCGTACGGGCAGGGCCGTTCGAGCGCCGAGCTCGCCGCCGCCTGCCGTAGGCCGGTCGCGGAAATCAACGAACTGCTGGCCGAGGGCGCCGGATCCGCCGCCGGCCCGGGTGCCGGTTCGGGCACCGGGACGGGAACCGGCGCGGGCAGGGGAGCCGACGCCGGGGGGTTCACCCGGCTCCAGTCGCCGGAGCCCGCGGAGGTACAGCGGACCGTTCCCGTCCTGCGGGTCGCGCAGGAGGAGCTGCGGATCCTCCGGGCCAAGCGGCCCTCACCCTCGCGACGGCTGCGCCGCATGCATCCCGAGGTCGCGACAAGCGGCGAGGCCGAGGACGCGGAGAAGCGCGGGGCGACGCCTTCGGCCGTGCCACCGGACGCCGCACCGGCCGTGCCCGCCGCGGCCGGGCTCTTCGGCGAGGCCGTGCCCGCCATGGCCGAGACGCCGCTCGGCATCCTGATCGGGGGCACTCCGAACCTTCCCGACACCGTCGGCCGCCCCGAGGAGCGGCAGCCGGTGCGGGTGAAGGCCGAGCTGGTCCGGGTCGGCCGCGGCACCGTCCTGGTGGTGCTGCCCTCGTGGCGGCCCGCCATCGCCGTCTCGGTACCGACGGACCACCTCCTCCAGGCCACCGGCCTCGACCTCGGCCGGCTGGCCGATGCGCAGCTGTCGGTACTGATCAACCCCGGCGCGCTGCACGACCGGGAGCTCGACCTGCACGGCTGGCAGTCCGGCCCGGCCGGGCGACCGGGCCGACGCGGCGGGCGGTCTCCGCGCTGAGGCGTTGTCCGCCACGCCCTGGGCCTGTCGGTCTCGCCTCGGTCACGCCTCGGTCATCGGTCACGGGTCCGGAGTGCCACGGCTCCGGTGGTCGGCGGCAGGCGTCCCGGCAGCCGGCGGCAGAGTGACCCGCGGCAAGGTGATCGGCGGCGGGCGCCTGGTCGCCGGGTGGCCGTGTGGCCGCCGGCCGGCGCGTCAGGGAGCCGACGCCGGGGCGTTGGGGACGTAGCCGAGGTGGACGGGCTGCGGTTCGCGCCGGTCGGCCAGCCAGCCCTCCCGGACATCGGCCAGCAACTCCGGGAGTCTGGGCGGCCAGAGGGCGTCGGCGTCCTCGTCGGCCAGCTCGGCGGGGGTCCACCAGCGCCAGCCGAGGATCCCGTCGGCGGTGTGCACCGCGCTGACGTCGCCGCCCGGGCCCCGGTTCGGTCCGCTGGTCAGGTAGATGTGCTCGTGCTGGCGGACGGGCGTGCCGTGCCAGGTGAAGTCGTGCTCCCAGGTGCAGAGCAGCGGCCCGGGTTCCAGGTCGGTCCAGCCGGTCTCCTCCCAGAGCTCGCGCCGGGCACCGGTCCACGGTGTCTCGCCCGCCTCGATGCCACCGCCGGGCATCGTCCAGTGGACGCCGACCTCACTGTTGTCGGAGCGGAGCAGGAAGACGGAGCCGCTCCCGTCCAGCACCACCGTCCGGGCCGCCTGCCTGGGGACACGCCTCGCTCGCCACAGCAGATTTCGCATCGGATCACTCTCCCAGCGCCGGTCGCGCAGCGTCGAGCGGATTAGCGCCGGGGCTGCGGCACCAACCGCGGGCAGACAGGGTGTTCACCCCGCCGCGAACGTCCCGTGGCCGTACTCTGACCCCCATGCCCGCACCAGCGATCGTCTTCCCCGCCGACCCGCTCAACCCGCGCCGGCCCGACCCGCACTTCGCCTGGGAGGCCCGGACACTGCGGGAGTTGGGCGGCGAGCAGTACCTCGTCGACCACGACGCGCTGCTCGCCGGAGACGTCGCGGAGGCGGTCCGGCGGGTGCCGAAGGACTGCGGCCCGCTCTGGTACCGGGGCTGGATGATCCCCGCCGTCGACTACGCCGCCTTCGACCGGGCCCTGGCCGACCGCGGTGCCAACCTGCTCACCAGTGCGGCCGGTTACGCCTCGGCGCACGAACTGCCCGGCTGGTACGGCGTGTTCGAGGGCGCGACCCCGCCTAGCACCTGGATCCCGCTGTCCCCGGCGGCGGGCCGCCCCGGGGCCGAGCAGCTGGCCGCCGCGGTCGAACGGCTCGGCGGGCACGGCCCGGCGATCGTCAAGGACTACGTGAAGTCCCGCAAGCACGAGTGGGACGAGGCCTGCTACGTCCCCGAGCTGTCCGACCTGGCCTCCGTCGGGCGGGTGGTGGATCGCTTCGTCGAGTTGCAGGGCGAGTTCCTGGCGGGCGGTGTGGTGCTGCGCCGGTACGAGGAGTTCGCGCGGGCCGGCGGCGACGGCACGACGGACGGGCTCGTGAACGAACCCGGAGCCGGAAGCGGACCGGCGGGCGGACCGGCGAGCGGCGCGCGGGGTCGCGGCGGGAACGGGGAGCGGCCGGTGGAGGCCCGCGTGTGGTGGCTGGACGGCGAGCCCGTGCTGGTCGGACCACACCCGGACGCACCCGGGCAGAGCGCCGAACCGGACCTCACCGGGGTGAGGCCACTGGTCCGGGCCCTCGGCTGCCGCTTCGTCACCACCGACCTCGCCAGCCGGGCCGACGGCTCCGGCTGGCGGGTGGTGGAGGTGGGCGACGGGCAGGTCAGCGACCTGCCGCGCGGGATCGACGCCTCCGGACTGCTCACCTCACTGATCGCGGCCTGACCCCTCGCCCGTTCCCTCCGCGGCTGCGGCCGCTATCCCACCACCGGCTCGGGCTCCGGCGCCGGGTGGCCGTCGGCGATGAACGCCTGCCAGAGCCGCGCGTACACACCGCCCTGTGCGAGCAGCTCGGCGTGCGTACCGTCCTCGACCACCTTGCCGTGGTCCAGGACCACGACGCGGTCGGCGCGTTCGGCCGTGGTGAGGCGGTGGGCGATGACCAGCGTGGTGCGGCCGCCGCTGAGCCGGTCCGAGGCGTGGTTGACGGCAGCCTCGGTGGCCAGGTCGAGCGCGGCGGTGGCCTCGTCCAGGAGCAGGATGTCCGGGTCGACCAGCTCCGCCCGGGCCAGGGCGATCAGCTGGCGCTGGCCGGCCGAGAGGTTCCGCCCCCGCCCGGTGACCTCGTGCTCGTAGCCGCCCGACAGCCGGACGATCATGTCGTGCGCGCCGACCGCCCGGGCCGCCGCCTCCACCTCGGCCGCCGAGGCCGAAGGCCGGCCGTACGCGATCGCCTCGCGCACCGTGCCCGCGAACAGGTACGCCTCCTGCGGCACCACGCCGAGCCGGTGGCGGTACTGCGCCAGGTCATACCGGGTCAGGTCGACGCCGTCCACGCGGACGGTGCCGGCGGTCGCGTCGTAGAACCGGGCGACCAGCTTGACCAGGGTGGACTTGCCGGCCCCCGTCTCGCCGACCAGCGCCACCGTCTGACCGGCGGGAATGTGCAGGCTGACGCCGGTGAGCACGGACGGGGCGCCTTCGGCGCCGCCGTTGTAGGCGAATCCGACGTCCTCGAAGTCGATCTCGCCGCGGAGCCCGCCCCGCACCGGCACCGGGTCGGCCACCTCCGCGGTGGTGGTCGGGGTCTGCAGCAGTTCGCGCATCCGGCCCAGACCCACCGCGGCCTGCTGGTAACCGTCGAAGACCTGCGAGAGCTGGTTGACCGGCGCGAAGAACAGGTCGATGTAGAGCAGGTAGGCGACCAGCGCACCAACGGTGAGCGTCCCGGAGTCGACCCGCGACGCGCCCACGATCAGCACCAGCGCGGCGGCGACGCTGGAGAGGAACTGCACGAACGGGAAGTACAGCGAGATGTAGAGCTGCGCGCGGACCCGGGCCTCGCGGTAGGCGATGCCCCTGGCGACGAAGCGGTCGGTGTTGGCGTCCAGCCGGCGGAAGGCCTGGACGATCCGCATGCCGGCGACGTTCTCCTGGAGGTCGGCGTTGACCGTGCTGATCAGGTCGCGCGAGATCTCGTACTGCTGCTTGGACTTCTTGCGGAAGACCAGCGTCGCCACCAGCAGCAGCGGCAGCACCGCGAAGACCACGAGCGCCAGGCCGGCGTCGATGACCAGCAGGGCCGCGAAGATGCCGAGGAAGGTCAGCAGGCTGACCACCGCCGTGACGACTCCGGTCTGCAGGAAGGACGTCAACGAGTCCAGGTCGGTGGTCATCCGGGTCATGATCCGGCCGGACAGCTCGCGCTCGTAGTAGTCCAGGCCGAGCCGGTTGAGGTGGGCGAAGATCTTGAGTCGGAGCGTGTAGAGCACCCGCTCACCGGTACGGCCGCTGACCCGGTTCTCGGCGCCCTGCACCAGCCAGTCCAGCAGGACGATCACCAGGGCGGTCAGGGAGGCGACGGCGACGCCCGACATCAGGCCCTTGCTCACGCCGTCGTCGATGCCGTGCCGGATCAGGATCGGCAGCACCAGGCCGGCGCCCGCGTCCAGGGCGACGAGGAGCAGCGCGACGGCGAGCGGGCCGCGGAAGGGGCGCAGCACCCGCCGGAGGCTGAAGTCCGGGTCGGCGGCCTCCGCCTGGGACCGGGGGATCGCCGGCTCGTCGGTGGCCGGGGGGAGCGCGGCGACCTTGGCGAGCAGGTCCGGGTCGGCGGTGCGGGCCGCCTTGGCCAGGGCCGGGGTCGGCAGGTCGGGGAGGGGCTGCGACGCCGGGGCGTCCGCCGTGGTCCCGGGGGCGGCAGCGGCCTCGGCGGCGGGGCTGCCTGCGGGCTCCGTGACGGGGCGGTCGGCCCGGTTGTTTCCGGCCTGAGGGGCCTCGGCCTGCGGGGTTTCGGCCTGAGGGGTTTCGGCCTGAGGGGCTTCGGCCTGAAGGGCTTCGGCCTGAAGGGCTTCGGTCCGGGCGGTGTCGGTCCGGGGGTTCTCGTTGAGTGCGTCGGCCGGTGCTCCAGTGGCGGCCGCGGGCCGGGTCCGACCGGCCTCGGGATCCGAGATCAGCACCCTGTACTGGGGACATCGGCCGTCGAGCTCCTCGTGCGTTCCGATGTCCAGCAGGCGGCCGTGGTCCAGCACCGCGATCCGGTCGGCCAGCTGGAGGGTGGAACGGCGGTGCGCGATCAGCAGCGTGGTGCGGCCGGTCATGACCGAGCGCAGCGCGTCGTGGATCTCGGCCTCGATCTGCGGGTCGACCGCCGAGGTGGCGTCGTCCAGCAGCAGGACGCCCGGGTCGGTGAGGATCGCCCTGGCGAGCGCGATGCGCTGGCGCTGGCCGCCGGAGAGCGTGAGCCCCTGCTCGCCGACCTTGGTCTCGTAGCCGTCGGGCAGCTCCCGGACGAACTCGTCCGCCTGCGCCGCGCGGGCCGCCGCCACGACCTGCTCGTCGGTGGCGTCGGGCCGCCCGTACGCGATGTTGGTCCGGACCGTCTCGGAGAACAGGAAGCTCTCCTCGGGGACGATGCCGACCGCGGCCCGGACCGAGTCGAGGGTGAGGTCGCGCAGGTCGTGGCCGTAGAGGCGGACCGCGCCGGCCGCCGGGTCGTAGAACCGGGGCACCAGCTGCGCCACCGTCGACTTGCCCGAGCCGGACGCGCCGACCAGGGCCAGCGTCTCGCCGGGGGCCAGCTTCAGGCTGAGCCCGTGCAGGACGGGCGCGGGGTGCTCGGGGTCGTACCGGAACTCGACCTGGTCGAACTCCAACGCCACGCCGGGCGTGAGCGGGCCGACGGTGCGCTGCGTCTCGCCGTGCACGGCGACGGGGGCGTCGAGGGCGGTGGAGGCGCTGGAGGCGGCGGGGGCTTCAAGGGCAGCGGGCTCGGTGGAGGCGCTGAGGGCAACGGGCCCGGTGGAGGCGTCGAGGGCGACGGGCCCGGTGGACCGGGTGGATCCGGCCGTGCCGGTGGTCCCGGCGGGATCCTGCCGGGCGGCGAGGTGAGCGGCCGTGAGGTCGAGGGCGACCGCACCCGGGCGCTCCTGCACCAGCGGGCGCTCGTCGATCAGCTGGAGCACCCGCTCCACGCCCGCGCGGGCCTGCTGGCCGACCGTGATCACCATGGTCAGCATCCGGACCGGGCCGGTCATCTGCGCGACATAGGTGGAGAAGGCGACGAAGGTGCCGAGCGTGACCTGGCCGTTGACCGCCAGCCAGCCGCCGAACGCCAGCACCGCGACCTGCGCCAGTGCCGGGATCGCCTGCATGGCCGGGTTGTAGCGGCTGTTGAGCCGGATCGAGCGCAGCCGGGCCGCGAAGAGGCTTCGCGAGGCCGCTTCCAGCTTGCCCAGCTCCTGGGCCTCCTGGCCGAAGCCCTTGACCACCCGGACGCCGCCGATCGCCTCGTCGACGACTCCCGCGACGGCCGCCGCCTCCTGCTGCGCCGCCCAGGTGGACGGGAACAGCCGCTTGCGGCTGAGCACCGAGACCCACCAGAGCGCCGGGCCCATGACCAGGGCGATCAGCGTGAGCGGCGGCGAGAGCCAGAGCATCACGGCCAGCGACATGACGAACATCAGCAGGAAGCCGGTCATCATCGGCAGCATCGAGAGCAGGCCGTTGATCAACTGGAGGTCGGAGGTCGCGCGTCCGACCACCTGGCCGGTGTCCAACCGGTCCTGCCGGTGCCCGTCGAGCCGGCCGAGCGAGCGAAAGAGGTCGCTGCGCATGTGGTGCTGGACGTCGAGTGCGAGCTGCCCGCCGTAGTAGCGGCGCACCTGGGTGCAGGCGAACACCAGGGCCGCCGCCACCAGCAGCACCACGGCCCACGGGGCCAGGGAACGGGTGTGCTCGGTGATGACGTCGTCGATGATCAGCTTGGTGACCAGCGGGACCAGTGAGGTGACGGCCATGCCGACGAGCGACGCCCCGAAGGCCAGCAACAGGCTGCGGCGCGACAGCAAGCAGTAGCCGACCAGCCGCCGCAGCCAGCCCTGGGTGCTGCCGCCGGGGGCCGCGGCCCCGCCCGGGTTGCCGCCGTCGGCGCCCTGCTCCCCGCCGGGGCCCGGTCTGCCGTCGGTGCCCTGCTTGCCGCGGGTGCCGGGCTTGCCGTCGGCACCCGTCGGCGCGCCCCGGGTACCGGTCGGGGGTCCGCTCGGGGAAAGCTCCACCGTAGATCCGTGAGTCTCAGGCATATTTAGGGATGCTAACCATTCCGTCGGGTGGCCGCCATGGTTTTGTCCGGCCGGCTCATCCGGCCACAGCACGCCGGGCGTCCGGCCCGGCTGAGGAGCCAACAGCCCGCGGCCAGCGGTGATTCCCGACCCGGCCTCGGCCCGTGCCCCTGCCACCAAGGGTGGACGACCGCGCGCGGAACGCCCACCTTCCACCGGCGCAGCGGGCCGCCCTCCTTTGGACCTAGGCCCCGCTGGACCTGAGCCCCGTCCGCACCCGCCCGCAGCCGGGGCTGCGCCCCGTGGGCACTCGGGTCGGGGGCGGGACGTTGAGCCTGCGGACCCCGACGGGCGGGCCCGTACGGGGCGAGGCGGTCCACCCGAACCGCGCCGCCCGAAGCGGGCGGACCCCGACAGGCGGACCGGAGCGGGAAGACCGGGGCGGGCCGACCGAGGCGGACGGAGTGTCCGCCGCCGAAAGAGGGAGAAGCGATGAGCATGGTCGGGCCGGCCGTGGGCGCCGTCGCGATCGTGCCCGCGCGGCTGCTGGTCGACCGGCTCCTCCTGTGGATGGAGCGGCGCGGCTGGATCTACTGGCGGCGGCGCCGTGCCGGGGTCGGCGCGGCGTCGAGCCTCAGCATGATGGACGAGCTCAACGCCTTCCTCTCACCCGGGCGGCAGCAGATGCGGGAGGAGAAGGAGCGCCGGCTGGTCCTTCGGGACGACGCCGGGTCGGCCGACCCGCTGGAGCACCGCATCGACCTGGAGTCGGGCCGGGTGACGGTCCGGCCGGGCGGACCGGAGCAGCCCGGCCGGTAGCCACCCAGCGGGCGGCCGGGCAGGGACCACGCACCCGCCCGCGGACGGCGGGCCGGACGCGGGCCCGGATCGGCACGGCCCTCGGACGGCACCGGCCGCCTGGGCGTCGCCGGCCCGACGCGACGCCACCCTCGGACCGCGCGGGGTGTGCGGCGCAGCGGGCGCGGCCCGGGCGAGGAGCGGGTCGCTCAGCCGCGCGCCGCAGCGTCGGCCGCCGCGGAGAAGGCACCGTGCGCCAGGCTGTGCAGCAGCGCGGCCATGCCGTCGCGCTGGAGGCCGGCCCGTTCGTCCTGGGCGGGGTTGGGGACGACGCTGTGCGGGGTCGAGTTGATCAGGCCGAAGACGGCGTGCACCGCGGCGCGCGCGACCGGCTCGGCGGTCGGTTCGGCCAGCGGCGGGTAGGCCTGCCGGACGACGTCCACCCACAGCTCGACGTAGCCGCGCTGGAGCCGGCGGACGGTCCGGCGGTCCTCCTCCTTGAGGTTCAGCAGCTCGCGGTCGTGCAGGGTGATGAGGTCCCGGTCGTCGAGGGCGAAGTCGACGTGCCCGCCGATCAGCGCGTCGAGTGCCGCGGCCGCGCCGTCGCCGCCGCCGGCCCGGCGACGGCCCTCCTCCAGGAGGCGCTCGCTGATGCCGATCAGCAGGTCGGCGAGCATCGCGTCCTTGCCCGCGAAGTGGCGGTAGAGACCGGGCCCGCTGATGCCGACCGCCTTGCCGATCTCGTCGACGCCCACACCCAGGAAGCCGCGCGCGGCGAACAGCCGGGCGGCCTCCTTGCGGATCTGGTCACGGCGTGGGAGCGCGGAAGCGGCTGGGACCTTCGACATGCTGCCCATCGTAGACAGTGGGGTTATCGGCCGTTAACCTGGGCGCACGAGTTAACGCTCATTAACGTGGGGGTCGCGGGCTCACCCGGCCCTGCCGCCCACCTGGTGCCGAGGGCAAGGGAGCTCTTGGGATGGTCATCCCCACCGCCGGCGTACCCGCCGGCGTCAACGGCAGCGCCGCAGGCGCAGGCGCGGCAGGTACGGGCGGCTCACCGTCCGGCGGATCCGTCGCCCCGGGAGCCGCCGCTCCCGCACCCCGGCTCGGCACCGCCGTCGACCCGGGCTCGGACGCCTTCCGGGCCAACACCGAGGCGCACCGCGCCCTGGTCGCCGAACTGCGCGAGAAGCTGGACACGGCCGCCCTCGGCGGCGGTGCCAAGGCCCGGGCCCGGCACACCGCGCGCGGCAAACTGCTCCCGCGCGACCGTGTCGACACCCTGCTCGACCCGGCCTCCCCCTTCCTCGAACTGGCCCCGCTGGCGGCCGACGGGATGTACGACGGGGCCGCACCGGCAGCCGGTGTCATCGCGGGCATCGGCCGGGTCGCGGGGCGCGAGGTCGTCGTCGTCGCCAACGACGCCACCGTCAAGGGCGGCACGTACTACCCGATGACGGTCAAGAAGCACCTGCGCGCCCAGGAGGTCGCGCTGGAGAACCGCCTGCCCTGCATCTACCTGGTGGACTCCGGCGGCGCCTTCCTCCCGATGCAGGACGAGGTCTTCCCGGACCGCGACCACTTCGGCCGGATCTTCTACAACCAGGCCAGGCTCTCGGCCGCCGGCATCCCGCAGATCGCGGCCGTGCTCGGCTCCTGCACCGCGGGCGGCGCGTACGTCCCGGCGATGAGCGACCAGGCCGTCATCGTCCGCAACCAGGGCACGATCTTCCTCGGCGGGCCGCCGCTGGTGAAGGCGGCCACCGGCGAGGTGGTCACCGCCGAGGAACTGGGCGGCGGCGACCTCCACTCCCGCACCTCCGGGGTGACGGACCACCTGGCCGAGGACGACGCCCACGCCCTCTCCATCGTCCGCACCATCGTCGCCGGGCTCGGCCCGCGGGCCGCCCGGCCGTGGCCGCTGACCCCGGCCGAGCCGCCGGCCGTCGACCCGGCCGGCCTGTACGGGGCCGTCCCGGTGGACCCGCGCACGCCGTACGACGTGCGCGAGGTGATCGCCCGACTGGTCGACGGCAGCCGGTTCGCCGAGTTCAAGGCCGAGTACGGGGCGACCCTGGTGACCGGCTTCGCCCGGATCCACGGCCACCCGGTCGGCATCGTCGCCAACAACGGCGTGCTCTTCTCGGAGGCCGCGCTCAAGGGCGCCCACTTCATCGAACTGTGCGACCAGCGGGGCATCCCCCTGCTCTTCCTCCAGAACATCACCGGGTTCATGGTCGGCCGGCAGTACGAGGCGGGCGGCATCGCCAAGCACGGCGCCAAGATGGTCAACGCCGTCGCCTGCACCCGGGTCCCGAAGCTGACGGTGGTGATCGGCGGCTCGTACGGGGCCGGCAACTACTCGATGTGCGGACGGGCCTACTCCCCCCGCTTCCTCTGGATGTGGCCGGGCGCCAAGATCTCCGTGATGGGCGGCGAGCAGGCGGCGTCCGTCCTGGCCACCGTCCGCCGCGATCAGCTGGAGGCGCACGGCGAGGAGTGGCCGGCCGAGGCGGAGGACGAGTTCAAGCGCCCCGTCCGCGAGCAGTACGAGCGCCAGGGCAACGCCTACTACGCCTCCGCTCGACTCTGGGACGACGGGGTGATCGACCCGATGGACACCCGCACCGTCCTCGGGCTGGCGCTCACCGCCTGCGCCAACGCCCCGCTTCCGCAGCCCGGCCCGTACGGCGTCTTCCGGATGTGACCCCGGTGGCCGGCGTGCCCGCACGCCGGCCACCGGCCCGCACCGGACGTCACCAGGCCCGGCCCTGGCTGCGCCTCACCGCGGCCCCTGCCGCCGCCACCCTCCACCACCTCCTTCTTACGGCTCCCCTCGACCCGGAGGAACGCCTCCCATGTTCGACACAGTTCTGGTCGCCAACCGCGGCGAGATCGCCGTCCGGGTGATCCGCACCCTGCGGCGGCTCGGCGTGCGCTCCGTCGCCGTCTTCAGCGACGCGGACGCCGACGCCCCCCACGTCCGCGAGGCCGATGTCGCGGTCCGGCTCGGACCGGCCGACCGCAGCGACAGCTCGGCCGCCGAGACGTACCTGCGCACCGACCAGATCCTCGCCGCCGCCCGCCGCACCGGCGCCCAGGCCGTCCACCCCGGCTACGGCTTCCTCGCCGAGAACGCCGCCTTCGCCCGCGCCTGCGCCGACGCCGGCCTCGCCTTCATCGGGCCTCCTCCCTCCGCGGTCGAGCTGATGGGCGACAAGATCAACGCCAAGGAGGCCGTCCGCGCCGCCGGCGTGCCGGTCGTCCCGGGCAGCCAGGCGACCGCGCCCACCGACGAGGAGCTCGTCGCGGCCGCCGCCGAGATCGGCTACCCGGTGCTGCTCAAGCCGTCCGCCGGCGGCGGCGGCAAGGGCATGCGCCTGGTGCGGGACCCCGCCGAACTGCCGACCGAGATCGCCGCCGCACGGCGGGTCGCCCGTACCGCCTTCGGCGACGACACCCTGTTGCTGGAGCGCTGGATCGACCGGCCCCGCCACATCGAGGTGCAGGTGCTGGCCGACGCCCACGGCACCACCGTCCACCTCGGCGAGCGCGAGTGCAGCCTGCAGCGCCGCCACCAGAAGCTGATCGAAGAGGCACCCTCCGTTCTGCTCAATGCCGAGACCCGCGCCGCCATGGGCGCCGCGGCCGTGCGTGCTGCGGAGTCCTGCGGCTACACCGGGGCCGGCACCGTGGAGTTCATCGTCCCCGGCATCGACCCGGACTCCCCCACCCCCGCCGAGGGGGTACGGGACTTCTTCTTCATGGAGATGAACACCCGTCTCCAGGTGGAACACCCCGTCACCGAACTCGCCATCGCCGTCACCACTCCTGCCGCCGGACCGGCCGCCGCCCACACCGAGCGGCTGGACCTGGTCGAGTGGCAGGTGCGGATCGCCTCGGGCGAGCGCCTCACCTTCTCCCAGCCGGACATCTCCTTCCTCGGCCACGCGATCGAGGCCCGCATCTGCGCCGAGGACCCGGAGCGCGACTTCCTGCCCACCGGCGGCCGCATCCTGGTCCTCGACGAGCCGCAGGGCGAAGGCATTCGGGTGGACTCCGGCGTCACCCCGGGCACCGTCATCACCAGCGCCTACGACCCCATGCTCGCCAAGGTCATCGCGTACGGGCCCGACCGCCCGACCGCGCTGCGCCGCCTCCGGGCCGCACTGGCCGACACCCGGATCCTCGGCGTGACCACCAACACGGGTTTCCTGCGGCGACTGCTCGCCCACCCCGACGTCGTCGCCGGCCGGCTCGACACCGGCCTGGTGGAACAGACGGCGCAGCAGCAGCCGACGCTGCTCGCCTCGCCCTACTCCCCGGCGTCCGCCGTCTCCGCCGCCGACCCGGCGGCCACCGCGGACGGCACCGGCTCCGGCTCCTCCGAGCCCCCGACCTCGACGCACCTCCTCTACTACGCCGCCGCACTGGCACGGCAGCTGGACCTCTCCCCCGCCGCCGACGGCGGCGGCTGGACCGACCCGTTCTCCCTTCCCTCCGGCTGGCGCCTGGGCGGTGACGCCGCCTGGACCACCCACCGACTCCGTGCCCCCGGCCAGGACCCGGTGGCGGTGAGCGTCCGTCCGGTCACTGCGGGCAACGTAGCCGAGGCCACTGACATTCCCCCCGGCGTCACTCCCGAGGTGGACGTCCGGCTCGGTTCGGGCCCGGCCCACCGCGCACGGGCCGTCCGGACCGGGGACCGCCTGCACCTCACCGTCGACGGCCTGCAGACGACCTTCGCCCTGACCACCGACGAGGCCCCCGGCCGGCCCGGCGCCCCGCTCGCCGGACCGGTCACCTGGCTCGGGATCGACGGCGACGCCTGGCCGGTGCACGCCCACGACCCCGTCGGCGAGAGCACCGCCGCCGGAGCCGCCCACCACGGCGGCCTCACCGCCCCGATGCCCGGCACCGTCACCGTCGTGAAGACCTCGGTCGGCGAACAGGTCCGCCGGGGTCAGGCCCTGCTCGTCCTGGAGGCGATGAAGATGGAACACGTGATCGCCGCCCCGCACGACGGCACCGTGAGCGAGCTGCGGGCCACCGCCGGGGCGACCGTGGCGATGGAGGAACTGCTGGTCGTCGTCACGCCCGCCGAGGACGGCCCGGCGGGCGACGCGGCCGACGGCGGTACGGCCGGTCGGGCGCTCGGTGCGATGACGGCCGAGGTGCGGTCATGAGCACCGCCGCCGCACCCGAGCCCGACGCCCTCGACCTGGGCCTGCCCGACCCCGTCCGTGCCCCGGGCCTGCCCGAGGAGGTCCGGATCCACGAGGTCGGGCCGCGCGACGGACTGCAGAACGAGAGCGCCCTCGTCCCGGTCGAGGTCAAGGCCGAGTTCATCGCCCGGCTCGCGGCCGCCGGGCTGAACACCGTCGAGGCGACCAGCTTCGTCCACCCGAAGTGGGTGCCCCAGCTCGCCGACGCCGAGGAGCTGGTCCCCCGGCTCGCCGGCCTGCCGCAGCGCCACCCCGGGCTGCGCCTGCCGGTGCTGGTGCCCAACGAGCGCGGGCTGGACCGCGCGCTCGCCCACCACGTCTCCGACATCGCGGTGTTCGCCAGCGCCACCGAGACCTTCGCCCGCCGCAACCTCAACCGCTCGGCGGACGAGGCGATGGCGATGTTCCGGCCGGTGGTGGAACGCGCCACCGCGGCCGGGGTCCGGGTGCGCGGGTACCTCTCGATGTGCTTCGGCGACCCGTGGGAGGGCCCGGTGCCCGCCGAGCAGGTGATCCGGTTCGGCGGGCAGCTGCTGGAGATGGGCTGCACCGAGCTGAGCCTCGGCGACACCATCGGCGTCGCCACCCCCGGCCAGGTCACCGCGCTGCTGGACGGGTTCGCCGCGGCCGGCGTACCGGTGGGCCGGCTCGCGGTGCACTTCCACGACACGTACGGCCAGGCGCTGAGCAACACGCTGGCGGCACTGCGCAGCGGCGTCACCACGGTCGACGCCTCGGCGGGCGGCCTGGGCGGCTGCCCCTACGCCAAGAGCGCCACCGGCAACCTGGCCACCGAGGACCTGGTCTGGATGCTGCACGGACTGGGCATCCGGACCGGGGTCGACCTCCGTGCCCTGGTCGCCGCCAGCGGCTGGATGGCCGGGCAGCTCGGCCGCCCCAGCCCGTCCCGCACCGTCCAGGCGCTGCTCGGCGCGAACCAGGGCTGACGCGCGGGGGCGCCGGGAGGTCCCGGCGCCCCTTCGTGACCCCTCGCGCCCCGGCGCAACGTCTGTCGTCCCGCGCCGGTACGGCGCCGCCCGCGGCGTTGCCCGGCCGGCGCCCCCTCCCCCGCACGGCACGACACCTTCCCCCAGTACGTCACCTTCCCTCTCAGCACTTCGTGTGCCGGTCACACCATCCGACCGGCACGCGGTTGTCCCGATCACGCCCGCGGCCACCCCGGCCGGGCCCCAGGAGGATCACCATGCTCGATCACCGGCTGAACAGCGAGTACGAGGAACTGCGGCGGACGGTCGCCGAGTTCGCCCAGGACGTGGTCGCGCCGAAGATCGGCGAGTTCTACGAGCAGAACGAGTTCCCCTACGAGATCGTCCGGGAGATGGCGCGGATGGGCCTCTTCGGCCTGCCGTTCTCCGAGGAGTACGGGGGCATGGGCGGCGACTACTTCGCGCTCGGCCTCGTGCTGGAGGAGCTCGCCCGCGTCGACTCCTCGGTCGCGATCACCCTGGAGGCCGCGGTCTCGCTCGGCGCGATGCCGATCTACCGCTTCGGCACGGAGGAGCAGAAGCGCGAGTGGCTGCCCCGGCTGACCTCCGGCGAGATGCTCGGGGCGTTCGGCCTGACCGAGCCCGAGGGCGGCTCCGACGCCGGTGCGACCCGCACCACGGCGCGGTACGACGAGGCCACCGACGAGTGGGTCATCAACGGCACCAAGTGCTTCATCACCAACTCCGGCACCGACATCACCGGCCTGGTCACGGTCACCGCCCTCACGGAACCGATCGCTCGTTCGAGTGAAGAGGGCGAATTCTCCTCGCCGAAGCGCGAGATCTCCTCCATCATCGTGCCTACCGGAACCCCGGGGTTCCAGGTGTCGAAGAAGTACTCGAAGGTCGGGTGGAACGCATCCGACACCCGCGAACTGTCCTTTACCGACTGCCGCGTCCCCGCGGCCAACCTGCTGGGCGAGCGCGGCCGCGGCTACGCCCAGTTCCTGCGGATCCTCGACGAGGGCCGCATCGCGATCGCAGCCCTGGCCACCGGCCTGGCCCAGGGGTGCGTCGACCAGTCCGTCGCCTACGCCGGTACGCGCCGCGCCTTCGGGCGGCCCATCGGTGCCAACCAGGCCATCCAGTTCAAGCTCGCCGACATGGAGATGCGCGCGCACACCTCCCGCCTGGCCTGGCGGGACGCCGCCTCCCGGCTGCTGCACGGCGAACCGTTCAAGAAGGAGGCCGCGATCGCCAAGCTGTACTCGTCCGAGGCCGCCGTCGACAACGCCCGTGAGGCGACCCAGATCCACGGCGGGTACGGCTTCATGAACGAATTCCCGGTCGCGCGCTTCTGGCGCGACTGCAAGATCCTCGAGATCGGGGAGGGCACGTCCGAGGTCCAGCGCATGCTCATCGCCCGGGAGTTGGGCATCCAGTCCTGAGGCCCCGCCCCTCCCGTACAGCCTGAAAGAGGCTTGCTCTCCCGATTGTCCGACTGGCCCGTCAATCGACTTCCCGGACCGGCGACCGGCCTGTCTGCCGACCTCCCGGCCCTCCGGGTTTCGGGTCGGCGGCTTCCCGGCCTGCCGGCCAGGGGCCGGTCGGGCCATCGGGGCAAGCCAGTTGTCGGTCCGTCAGGGGATCACGATCACCGGGCGGTTGGCCCGCCGCGCCAGCCGCCCGGAGACCGAACCGAAGATCTTGCCGAGCAGGCCGTGCGTGCTGCCGACCACGATGGCGTCGGCCGCGTACTCGCGCCCGACCTCCTCGATCTCGTGGCAGATGTCGCCGCCCCGCTCGACCAGGACCCAGGGGACACCCGCGAGGAAGTCCGCACAGGCGAGTTCCAGGCCGAGCACCTCGGTCCGGTGGTCGGGGAGGTCGACGAAGACGGGAGGTTCACAGCCGGCCCAGACCGTGGCGGGCAGCCGGTTGGCCACATGGACGATCACCAGGCCGCACTGCGAGCGACGGGCCATGCCCACCGCGTAGGCGAGAGCGCGCTCGCTCGACAGGGATCCGTCGAAACCCACCACCACGCCGTGCTGGAACACCGGATCACAGGACAGGACCGGCGTCTCCTGGATCTCCGGCGCGCTCGGCAGGCCGGCACCCCCCGGGTGTTCGGCCCCGGGACCGAGGCGGCCCGTCACCGCCGGCTCCGCAGGGTCGGCCCGGTGCTGGTCGCGTCGCTGGCGGGAACCGGGGCGGCTCCGGCGCGCGATGTTGCGAAGAATGCGGCTGAGAGCCCGAGCGTCCACGACAACCGGCTCTCCCCCTGGATCTCCGCCGTCACAGCCGTCACCACCGACTCCACCGGCCGCTGGGCCGGTGCCGCGGACCGCGTCCGGCTCAATCGGTCGGGATGACTCAAAACCAGCCATGGCTCAAGGCTCTTCGAGGGAGATGGGCCGAAAGGAGAGGACAACGCTGCCCAGGCAGCAGGGCCGCCCACGGGACGACGTCGGTCTTCGCCGAGCACCACCGTTTGTGACCTATTCCTTTCAGAGTACGACGGGCGGGAGACTCAGCCCAGCGGCGAAGCCTCCGAACGCCTCAGTTCCCGCAAACGGAGGATGCGCTCGCCGGCCGCAGTGCGCCCCCCGCCTGCGAACGATCGCGCCCCCTCTGGCGAAGGAGGTTCCCTGGAGCTTGACTGAGCGAACCGGGCGATGCAACAGGCCACCGGGACACCGTGACCGGACTGTCATGGATCGACAACGATCCGTCGCCGCCCGTCACCGGCCGCTGATCCCGGAGGCATGGGCGCCCCGGCGGGGCCGGCATCCGTTTCAGCCAATTCGCACGGGTTCGCGGCGGCCTCTGGCATTTGCCAGGTGCATACGCGCGGCCGCTGGCAGCATGCTCGGCATGCCGCTGCTCCTGCTCGACCTCGACAACACGCTGCTCCCCAGGGACGCCGCTTTCCGGGCCTGGGCTCAGGATTTTCTGACCGAACGCGGACTGCCGCCCGGCGATCTCGACTGGCTCGTCACCATCGACGGCGGCGGCTACGTGCCGCGCAGCACCGTACTGTCCGCCACGCAGCGCCGCTACGGGTTGGACGACTCCCTCGAATTCCTGCTCGCGCACTACCGACGCGGCATCAACTCCCACATCCACTGTCCCTCCCGGAACATCGAGGCGCTGCGGGCGGCGCGCGCGGCGGGGTGGACGCTCGGCATCGTGAGCAACGGCAACACCCGGCCCCAGTTGGAGAAGATCCGCCGGACCGGGCTCGGCCCGCTGGTCGACGGCTGGGTCATCTCGGAGGAGGCGGAGTGCGTCAAACCGGACCCGCTGATCTTCGAGATCGCCGCGCAGCGCTGCGGCATCGCGCCCACCGGCAACTGGGCCGCGGAGGCCTGGATGGTCGGGGACCACGCCCCCGCCGACATCGCGGGGGCCGAACTCACGGGGTTGCGCAGCGTCTGGCTGCACCACGGCCGGCCCTGGGCCGAGCCCGGCTACCGGCCGACGCTCAAGGCGGCGGGCCTGCCGGAGGCCGTCGGCCAGGTCCTGTCCGCACGCAGCGCACCGGCGCCGCGGCCGGGGATCCGGGCGGGCGGCGCGGCCCGGCGGAGGACGACCGGCGTGGAGGCCGGAAGCCCGCGGTCGCGGACGAGCACGGTGACGGCGCTGCCGGGCGTGCGGTCCGGCGCACCGTTCCCGGTGTCCGCCCCTGACGGCCGGCGTGCGCCTGTTCCCGTGCACGGCGAGGAGGTCAGTGCCCGGGGCTCGGCGGCGGAGGGCGGTGTCCGAAACCGTTCCGGTGAATTTGCGGCCGCCGGAGAAGACCGCCCTGTCGGCGGGAGGTCGACCGGTACGGCGGACCGGACGGGCGCCGCGGAACGGGCCGGACTCCGCTCCGACCGCGCTGACCAGCCCTCCCACCCCGCTGTCGTCGGCGCTCCCGCCACGGCCGGTGAGGCCGCCACCGCTCACACCGGCGGTGCGCACCCCTCCCCCGGGCACACCGCCCCTGCACACACGGCCCCTGCGGAACGCCCTGCGCGGACGAGGTTCGCCAAGCCGCCGGCGTGGTTCGGCCAACGCCCGCCCGCACCCGCGGTGGAGGCGGCGGCGGTCTCACCGTGACCTGACCGGACTCCCGCGGACCTGACCGGACCCCCGCGACCGGTGCCGGCCTGCCCCACCCGGCAGACCCCCCGGCAACACCGGCGCGAGGGCCCGGCACAGGAACCTGCACGGGAGCCGATGCAGGAACGGCACGGGAACCTGCCGCCGGGACGGCCCGGTGCCGGGGCGGCCCGCCCTGATCGTCAAGGCGTCGCCGTCCACCCCGGAAGACCCCCGAGGCCCCGGGAACCTCCGGGGGCCTCCGGAGTCCTCCGGGCACCCCTCGGACGCGCCTACCCCTCCGAGGGTCCGGTCAGCGACCACCAGTGCGTACGACCCCGCTCGATGAAGCCGAGCTTGCGGTAGAGCGGCTCGCCGAGCTGGGTGGCGACGAGGGTCGCCGGAAGGTCGTGACGGGCTCCGGCCAGGGCGGTCTCCAGGACGGCGCGGGCGACACCGCGGGAGCGGTGGTCGGGGAGCGTCGCGACCCAGTACACCCCGGTGGAGCGGCCGTCGTCGTAGGTGAGGGAGGCGCCGGCCGGTACGCCGCCGATGCGTCCCAGCCAGGCCCGGAAGCCCGGTTCGCGGAGGAGGTCCCCCGGCAGCATCCCGCCCCGGGTCCAGGGCTGTCGTTCCGTGATGGGGAACCCCTCGACCACGGCCCGCTCGACCTCGGCGAACTCGTCGGCGTCCAGCACCTCATCGACCGTCAGAGGCCCACCGTCCCGGTCGCCGGAGCGCGGGAGCGAGCCGGTCAGGGGTGCTTCGAGCGGGCCCGGTTCGCGCACCATCACGGCCATGGCCCGGCCGTGCCCGCAGCCGTGGCGCGTCATGTCCAGCCCGCCGTAGGGGTCTTCCAGGGTGAGCCGGAGGGTGGACCACTCGCGCACGAGGGCCGCCAGCTCGTCTTCGAGGTCCGCGGAATCGCCGTAGGGGCGCGTGATCACGATGCGGTGTGCGTCGTCCGGCGTGCGGGCACAGCGGACCGCGGTGAACCGGGGTGTTATGAGCTGTTGCCAGCCGTGCGTACGGGCTTGGGCGAGCCAGAATGCGGCGGCGTTGTCGTTGGCCTGTTCGAGCCGGCTGAGGATCTCCACTCCAGGGACGGTAGCGCGAGCCGGCGATCGCCGCTCTGCCGCCCCGGCACTGGCCGGATGAAGCCCGGGAGGCGCACGGTTCGGCCTACGTGCGCCCTCCTGTGCACCGCCTATTTTCGGTCAATCTCGTGCGCCTCCCCCGCCCTTGGGCAAAGTCGCAGCCCAGACCCTCCGGCCGGGCACGCCGAAGCCGGGCGCCCCAGGACCAGTCCCGCGACAACCAGCCACCGTTGCACCGGCCCCCTTCCCAGAAGGGTCGACGGGTGCCACGCTTCGTGATCGAATGCATCACGCCAAATTGCCATGTCGACATAGCGTCGGATGGTGAACTTGTCACAACGGCAACGGTCCACCCGATAGATTCGATCTTGGCTAGCAGTGCCGCACCACCACACCACACCACCGAGGGGGCTTGAGCGCCTTGAGCAGGGTGAGCAGGAGCGACGCGGGTCCTGACAGCGGCCAGGCCGTGGCCGGTATCACCGGTCGCTCCCCGAGAGCCACCGGCGCCCCGGCCATCGCTGCCAACCCCCGTTCCTCCGGCACCTCCAGCGCCGCCCCGCACCTCTCGTACCCCTCTGCGGCCGCTTCGGCCCTGCCCGCCCCGGCCGCCTCCCCGGCGCCGGGACCGGCCGGAACAGGGGCCTTCCCGGCGGCCGTGGAACAGGGTGGACGATCCGTCAGCCGACCCTCGGTCAATCCCGTTGCCGTGCACGGCGGCGGGCACGCAGGCCCGTCGGTTCCCGGCCATCCTGGTACTCCTGGCCCGGGGCAGGGCCACGGACAGGCCGGCGTCCCGGGCCATGTCCACCCCGGACAGCACAGCCAACACGGACAGCACGGCCAGCACGTCCACACCGGACAGGACGCGGCGTTCCCCGCCTTCTCCGGCGGCCCCGCCCCGGCCTCTCCCTCGACGGGACCGGCGTCAGGAGGCATGACGGGTGGCGGAATCGCGGCAGGTCCGCTCGGCCTCGGCGGAAACGGCTACGGTCCGGCCGGCCACGGCCCGGCCGGCGGTCCCGGCGCGAACGGCTCCTCGACCGCGGTGATGGCCGCCGCACCCCGGAAGCTGTCCGGCCGGCGCCGGCGCGAGACCGTCGCGGTACTGATCTTCGGTGGCGCACCGATCTTCGAGAGCTCCATCCCGCTCTCCGTCTTCGGCGTCGACCGCCAGGACGCCGGGGTCCCGCGCTACCGCCTGCTGGTCTGCGCCGGGGAGGAGGGGCCGCTCGCCACCACCGGCGGCCTCACGCTCTCCGCACCGTACGGGCTGGAGGCGCTCGCCCGGGCGGGCACGATCGTGGTGCCGGCCTGGCGCTCGATCTCGCAGCCGCCACCGGTCGAGGCGATCACCGCACTGCGCAAGGCACACCACGAGGGCGCGCGGATCATCGGGCTCTGCACCGGCGCGTTCGTGCTCGCGGCCGCCGGTCTGCTGGACGGCCGCCCGGCGACCACGCACTGGATGTACGCGCCGACCCTGGCCAAGCGCTACCCGCGGGTCCACGTCGACCCGCGCGAACTCTTCGTCGACGACGGCGACGTGCTGACCTCGGCCGGCACGGCCGCCGGTATCGACCTCTGCCTGCACGTGGTCCGCAGCGACCACGGCGCCGAGGCCGCCAACGCGCTGGCCCGCCGCCTGGTGGTGCCCAGCCGTCGCAGCGGCGGCGGACAGGCCCAGTACATCGATCAGTCTTTACCGGAGGAGATCGGCAACGACCCGCTGGCCGAGGTGGTCACCTGGGCGCTGGAGAACCTCAACCAGCAGTTCGACGTCGAGGTGCTGGCGGCCCGGGCCTACATGAGCCGGCGGACCTTCGACCGGCGGTTCCGCACGCTGACCGGCAGCGCCCCGCTGCAGTGGCTGATCACCCAGCGGGTGCTCCAGGCCCAGCGGCTGCTGGAGACCTCGGAGCTGTCGGTCGACGACGTGGCCCGTCGTTGCGGGTTCCGGTCGCCGGTGGCCCTGCGCGGGCACTTCCGGCGCCAGCTCGGGGTCTCGCCGGCCGCGTACCGGACGAGCTACCGGGCCCGGCGCCCGGGGACGGCCTCGCCGACCCCGGCCCCGGTGCACCCGGGCGACCTCCGGCTGGCGGGCGCCGTGCCGCAGTCGGCCGCGGCCCATGCCGCGGCTGCCGCTGCCGCCACCGCGGCGGGCGGGGCACCGCTCGGCCAGCACGGTCCGGCGGGCCAGCACGGCCAGCCGTCCGCGCACCCGCTCGCGGCCGGGAGCAGCGGGCACGCCGGGCACCCGGGGCAGCACGGGCCGCTGGGCCAGCACGGGCAGCCGTCCGGGCCGGGGTTCCACGCCCGCGCCGCGCAGCCCTACCCGCACCAGCAGGCGGGGCAGCCCTCGCACCCCGGACAGCCGGGGGCCGGGCGCGGTCCGGCCCGCCCGCCGCTGGTGCCGGCGCAGGCCGGTCCGGGAGCGGGCCGCCCCCTGCGCACCGCGGAACACGCCGCGGCCGAGGACGGTCACCCGCAGCCGGGTGCCCGCGGTCAGGGGCAGGGGCATCGCAGTGCGGCCGAGCGACCCTCGGACGAGGCCGGCGGGACCGGCGTCGGCGGTGCCGGTACCGGCGGTGCGGCCGGCGGCCGCGGCCACGGTGCGGCCGGCCGGGTGCCGGCGCCCGCGGGGTCCGGCACGCCGGAGGGCAGGGCCCGGCAGGGACGCGCTCCGCAGGTCCGCCCGCAGGGTGGCCGCGCGGGCGACCCCGAGGGCGTCCGGGAGCCGCGCGACCCGCGGACCGCACGGGACGGCCTCCAGGCGCACCCGGCCCACCCGGTGGGCCGGGCCGGGCAGGTCACACCGGCCCGCGAGGCCCGCGAGCCCGGCACTCCCGGCCAGGACGAGCACGCCCCGGAGGGCTGCGCGCCGACGCCGCACCCGGCTCCTCCGGTGCCCGTGGCGCGTGATCGCGCCGTAGGGTGAGTGGCGTGAATGACCGTTTGGTATGGATCGACTGTGAAATGACAGGCCTCGACCTCGACCGGGACGCCCTGGTCGAGGTCGCGGCGCTGGTGACGGACTCCGAGCTGAACGTCCTCGGCGAGGGCGTGGACGTCATCATCCGCCCGCCGGCCGAGGCGCTGGCGAACATGCCCGAGGTGGTGCGCACGATGCACACCTCCTCCGGCCTGCTCGACGAGCTGGAGCACGGCGTCACGCTGGCCGAGGCGGAGGCGCTGGTCCTCGCGTACGTCCGCGAGTACGCGCCCGAGGCCGGACGCACGCCGCTCTGCGGGAACTCGGTGGCGACCGACCGCGGCTTCCTGGCCCGGGACATGCCGGCCCTGGAGGGCCACCTCCACTACCGGATCGTGGACGTCTCCTCCATCAAGGAGCTGGCCCGCCGCTGGTACCCGAGGGCGTACTACAACAGCCCGCAGAAGGGCGGGAACCACCGGGCGCTCGCGGACATCCGCGAGAGCATCGACGAACTGCGGTACTACCGCGAGGCGGTGTTCGTCCCGCAGCCCGGCCCGGACACCGACACCGCGCGCGCGATCGCCGAGAAGTACCAGGCGCCGACGGACTGACCCTCCCCCCGGGGGGGGGGGGGGGGGCGGCGGCGCGGCGGGGGGTGGGGGGGGGGCGGGGGGCGGTGGCGAGCGCGCGCGCGGCGCGCCCGAGCCCC
>NZ_JBHJUK010000111.1:0-30062 GCF_042266225.1 Kitasatospora sp. NPDC056181 | reverse complement strand
GGGGACCTGGTGCGGTGGCAGGCGGACGGGAACCTGGAGTTCATCGGGCGTACCGACGACCAGGTGAAGATCCGTGGTTTCCGGATCGAGCTGGGCGAGGTGGAGTCGGTCGTCGCCGCGCACCGGGGTGTGGCCCGGGCGGCGGTGATCGTTCGCGAGGACAGTCCCGGCGACAAGCGGCTCGTCGCCTATGCCGTTCCCGCTCCCGGTCAGGACGGGCAGGAACTGCCCTCCGCGCTGCGGGCGTTCGCCGCCGAGCAGCTGCCCGAGTACATGGTCCCGGCAGCGGTCGTCGTCCTCGATGCCCTGCCGCTGACCGTCAATGCCAAGCTCGACCGGCGCGCGCTCCCCGCTCCCGACTACGCGGCCGCGTCCACCGGCCGTGGCCCGTCGACGGTGGAGGAGGAGCTCCTCTGCACCGTCTTCGCCGACGTCCTCGGCGTCGAACACGTCGGTGTCGACGACAACTTCTTCGAGCTGGGCGGGCACTCGCTCCTCGCCACCCGCCTCGTCGGCCGCATCCGGACCCTGCTGGGCGTCGAGCTCGGCATCCGCACGCTCTTCGAAGCCCCGACCGTCGCGGGCCTCGTCGACGCGCTGAGCGGGCAGACCGGCCAGGGCGCGCTGAGCGAGCTCCTCGTCATCCGCGATCACGGGGAGAAGCCGCCGATCTTCTGCATCCATCCCGGCACCGGGATGAGCTGGTGCTACATGCCGCTCGCGCGGTACGTCACCGATCCGCACCCGGTCTACGGCATCCAGGCGCGGGGCCTCGACGGGGGGACCGCGCTCCCGCGGACGCTCAAGGAGATGGCCGCCCAGTACATCGCGCACATGAGGGCCGTCCGGCCCGAGGGGCCGTACTACCTGCTCGGCTGGTCGTTCGGCGGCGTCGTGGCGCACGAGATGGCCGTTCAGCTGCAGGAGCTCGGCCAGGAGGTGGCCGGCCTCGTCCTCCTGGACCCCCATCTCGCCGAGTGCCGGCCCGTTCGCACGGGGGAGGGGGCGGGATCGCCGGGGGACGGGGCAGGAACGCAGGACGGCGGGGCGGGATCGCCGGACGACGGGGCTGCCCTGCCGCCCGACGAGGAGCAGCTCGCGAGGGAGCTGCCCGCCACCCTCAGGGCGAACGTCCACCGGATCATCGAGAACAACCAACTGTTGGACGAGGGGCACGATCCCGGGACGTACGACGGGGACATCGTCTTCGTCTCCTCCCGGAACGGCCGTGCGACGACTCCGCCCCTCGCCGAGGCGTGGAAGAAATACAGCTCGGCGGAGGTCCGGGAGGTGGCGCTGGACTGCGACCACCAGCGCATGGGGCAGCTGGCCAATCTGGAACTGGCCTGGAAGTCCGCCGTACCCCTGCTTTCGCACGGGGACCAGGTTGACTGAACGCTCCGCCCAAGGGCACCGTAGGAATCCGACGACACCGTAAAAATCCGGCGGCACCGCAAGGACTCGGCGTCGCCGTAAAACCCGAAATCACCGCAGGAACCCGGCGTCACCGTGAAAACCCGGGGTCGCCGTAAAAGGCGACCCCGGACAGTGAATCGGCACAGTGACCCACGCCACATGTCGGTGATCTTGCCAGGGTAATGCGGAATCCCGATACATTTTCGGCGGGCGTTCTCCCCATCGAAAAGCAGCAACCACCGCACCACATCCTCAGATTCATCGAAAGAGTAGAAGGCGACGGTTTAAAATGGACGAGTCGTACGACGGTGACCCCGCATACGAGAAGCTCATGTTCCTGGTGAACGCCCCGGCGCTCTTCAACGCCGTGACCACCGCGGCGGAGCTGAGGATCTTCCATTTCCTCGCCGACCGGCCCTCGGCCGAGTTCACGGAGATCCTGGAGCACGCCGGCATCCCGGCGCACCAGCTGCGGGTCCTGCTGCAGGCCGTGTGCACCACCGGGCTGCTGGAGCGCAAGGACGGGATGTACTCCAACTCCCGGGTCGCCCAGGACCTGCTGGCCTCGGACGCCGAGGACAGCTGGAGCCACATCATGATCGGCTGGAAGGAGGTCTACTACCCCGCCTTCGCCCAGATGACGACGGCCCTGCGCGCCGGCCGGAACACGGCGCTGGACAGCTACCCCGGCGACGAGCCCACGCTCTACCAGCGGCTTTCGCGCAACCCCGAGCTGGAGGCGGTCTTCCACCGGGCGATGAGCGCCTTCACCCTGCGCTCCGTGGACGGTCTGGTCGGCCGGCCGGAGTTCGGGTCCGTGCGGCACCTGCTGGACGTCGGCGGCGGGGACGGCACGACCTCCCTCCGGCTGGTCGCCAACCACCCCGGGCTGACGTCCACGATCTTCGACATGCCGAGCGTCTCCGGGCTCACCGACGAGGATGCCGCGGCCGCCTTCCCGGACCGCGTCCGGCTGCACGCCGGTGACATCTTCCAGGACGAATTCCCGTCCGGTGCCGATGCCGTACTCTTCAGCCACGTCCTGGAGATCTTCTCGGAAGAGCAGATCGTGGGCATGATGAAGAAGGCGTACGACGCCCTCCCGGACGGCGGGAGGATCTTCGTCTACGGCTACAACGTTTCGGACGACGAGACCTCGGGCATTTTCGGCGCCCGGCTCGGCCTGTACTTCAACGTCCTGGCCAGCGGTCAGGGAATGGCCTATCCGGCGAGGGACTACGAGGCGTGGCTGAAGCTGGCCGGTTTCAAGGACGTCGAGACCGTCACCGGCCTTCCCTATGAGCACGGACTGAGCATGGGAACGAAGTAGCGCGGAGGGCGCACGCGTTTCAGGCCGGTACTGGGCGGCGGGCGCCACCTCGCGGGGCGGGCCACCCGCACGGGCGTTCCCGCCGTCCTTTCCCGGTCGTCGCGGGCAGTATCTGATCCCAGCAAGAGGATGATTGTGCAGCTGAACAGCTTCGATGAATGGTCGCCGCTCAGGGAGGTCGTGGTCGGTTCCGCGAGAAACTACGTCTCGCACAGCCGGGAACTCTCCTTCGACCTGTTCTTCCACGACAACATCGCCCATGACAATCCGTCGCGCTCCGAGTGGTACTACCCCCGGCTGTCCGCCCGCAGCGGCGGCGGGTCCGGGCGCGTGCCCATCAAGCAGCGGTACGTCGAAGAACTCAACGAAGACCTCGAAGGCATCGCCGACACCCTCCGGTCGCTCTCGGTGAACGTCCTGCGGCCGATGGACGTGGACGCGGACACGTCCGAGGTCCGGACGCCGGCCTGGGCGGCGTCGGTGGTACCGCCGCTGAACGTCCGGGACAACACGCTGATCGTCGGCGACGAGATCATCGAGACCGCGCCGATGATCCGCTCCCGGTACTTCGAGACCCAGCTGCTCAAGCCCGTCTTCCAGGAGTACTTCCGCCGCGGCGCCCGATGGACCGTCATGCCGCGGCCGATGATGACGGACGCCTCCTTCGACCTGTCGTACGTGCGCTCCAGCACGGCCGGCGGCCCCACGGAGCCGATCGACGACCCGCAGCCCTCGGCCTACGACGTGGGCTTCGAGATGATGTTCGACGGCGCGCAGTGCCTGCGGCTGGGGCGGGACATCGTCGCCAACATCTCGACCGCCAACCATGCTCTCGCCTGCGACTGGCTGGAGCGCCACCTGGAGGGCCGGTTCCGCGTTCACCGGGTCCACCAGCTGAGTGACAGTCACATCGACAGCATGGTGCTGGCGTTGCGTCCCGGCACCCTGCTGGTGCGGTCCCTGGAGGTGGCGGAGAAGCTGCCCGAGCAACTGCGCGGCTGGGACATGATCGTGGCCCCGGCTCCGGAGTCGAACAACTTCCCCGCCTACGAGGACGACGACCTGGTCCTCACCAGCCCGTTCATCGACCTGAACGTGCTGTCCACGGCCCCGGACACGGTCCTCGTCAACGACGCGTGCCCGGAGCTCATGCGGACGCTGGAGAAGCACTCGTTCACCGTCGTGCCGGTCCGCCACAGGCACCGGCGCCTGTTCGGAGGCGGGTTCCACTGCTTCACGCTCGACACCGTGCGCGACGGGGGGCCGGAGGACTACCTGGGCTGAGCGGCCCGGCGGCTCAGCGGCCCTCCCACTCGGGCGCGCGCTTCTCGGCGAACGCGCGCGGGCCTTCCACGGCGTCCCTGCTGTGCATGCGTCGTTCCTCCCAGGGATAGCGCATGGCGAAGGCCGTTTCGAGCGGGAGGTGGGCGGACGCGGTGGCGGCCTCCTTGACCGCCCGGACCGAGAGCGGGGCGCAGCGGAGGATGTCCGCCACCCACTGGTCGGTGCAGGCGTCGAGGTCGTCCGCCGCGACCACCTCGTTGACCAGGCCGAGTTCGTAGGCGCGCTGCGCGTCCATGGACCGCCCGGTCAGCAGGTAGCCCATCGCGGTCTTCCACGGCAGCTGCCGGCTCAGCCGGAACACCCCGCCCGCACCTGCGACGAGACCGAGCCTGGCCTCGGGCAGTGCGAACACCGCGTCCTCGGAGGCAATGATGATGTCGCAGGCCAGGGCCAGTTCGAAGCCGCCGCCCATGGCGAACCCGCGCACCTTGGCGACCACCGGCTTGGCCAGGTCGAACCGTTCGGTGAGCCGTGGCCAGCCGGGCTTGCCACGGCTGCCGAAGGTTGCGGGCCCGGCCGTGCCCTCGCTGTTGCGCCGGGCGGCCTCCTTGAGGTCCTGCCCGACGGAGAACGAGCGGGTGCCGGCGCCGGAGAGGACGGCGACCCACAGGTCGTCGTCGGCCTGGAAGTCGTCCCACACCTCGGCGAGTTCCTCGTGCATCCGCAGATCCATCGCATTGAGGACTTCCGGGCGGTTGAGAGTTATCTGGGCGGTATGGCCGTTCTTTTCGTAGCAAACCCTGGTCAGCGACATGCAGGCGATGGTAGTCCATGCGCCGGTTGCGGATCACCGATTTGACGAGTCTTCGCTGGGAGTCGAATGTCATGAAACTGTCCGAAAGGCCACCGCAGTACGCCGCGCCGGGCTCCGCCGGTGCCGGCGGGAACTCCAGGATATTCCCGCGTGTTTTCGGCGTGGGGACGGCGGTTCCGGCCACCTCCTACACGCAGGAGGAAATCCTGGAGGAGTTCAAGGTCACCGATCCGCGGATCAGGTCGATTTTCCGGAACAGTGCGATCGAGCGCCGCGGCCTCACCCTCCCGCCGTTGTTGCCGGACGGCTCGCGGGCGACCGAGACGCAGGGCCAGCTGCTGCAGAAGCACGTGACAACGGGCCTGGCGATGGGCCGGGAGGCGGTCGAGGCCTGCCTGAAGGCGGCCGGTGCCGAGCTGTCCGACGTGCGCTACCTGTGCTGCGTCACCACGACCGGGCTGCTCACGCCGGGCTTCTCGGCCCTGCTCATCAAGGAGCTGGGGATCGACCGCCACTGTTCGCGGCTGGACGTGGTCGGAATGGGGTGCAACGCGGGGCTGAACGCCCTCACCGCGGTGGCCGGCTGGGCGAACGCCCACCCCGGTGAGCTGGCGCTGATGGTGTGCATGGAGGCGTGCTCCGCGGCGTACGTGTTCGACGGCACGATGCGGACGTCCGTGGTCAACAGCCTGTTCGGGGACGGTTCCGCGGCGCTCGCCGTCCTGGCCCCCGAGGACGGTGCGGCCGCGGAGGCGCTGGAGCGGACGGCCGGCCCGTCGTTGCTGCGCTTTTCCAGTTGCATCATTCCGGAGGCGGTTGATGCGATGCGCTACGACTGGGACGATGACCACGGGAAATACAGTTTCTATCTTGATCCCGAGGTCCCCTATGTCGTGGGGGCGCACGCCGAAATCGCACTGGGCCGGCTGCTCGACGGGACGGGTCTGCGGCGTTCCGACATCTCGCACTGGACAGTGCACTCCGGGGGCAAGAAGGTCATCGACTCGGTGCGCGCGAATCTCGGGCTGAGCCGGTACGACGTGCGGCACACGACCGGTGTGCTCCGTGACCACGGAAATCTCTCCAGTGGTTCATTTCTGTTTTCCTACGAACGGCTGATGGCCGAGGACTCCGTGCGCCCGGGAGATTACGGGGTCTTCATGACCATGGGCCCGGGGTCGACGATCGAGATGGCGCTGGTGCGCTGGTGAAAGAGGGAGGGACGGAGACTGTGGAAACGGAGACCGGATCCGTGCGGCGGCTCGAAGGGCTCGGCCTGGCGGTGACGATCGACGGGGCGCGGCCGCTCGCGGAGCTGACCGCCACCGTGAACGCGCTCTGCGCCGAGGTCGAGGGCGCACAGGAGCGGACGGTGGTGGTGCTGCGGCTGGAGCCGCTGCCGGCCGGCTCCCGGGAGTGGCCCGGCGAGGTCGCCATCCAGGAGGTGAACCGGTGGGAGCGTGCGGTCCGCCGGCTGGAGAAGCTCGGCGCGGTCAACATCGTGGTCGCCCAGGGGACTTGTGGCGGGCCGGCGCTGGACGTGCTGCTCGCCGCGGACTACCGCATCGGCGCGCCCGACCTGACCCTGATGCTGCCGGTCAACGACGGGCACTTCTGGCCGGGCATGTCGCTGTACCGCCTGGTCCAGCACCTCGGACTGGCGCGCGCCCGGCAGATCGTCATGTGGGGCGCCGACATCCCGGTGGCCCGGGCCGCCGAACTCGGCCTGGTCGACCAGATCAGCGAGGACCTCACGGACGCCGTGCACACCGCGGCCGTGCTCACCGGCCGGATCTCCGACCAGGAGCTGGCGGTCCGCCGGCAGCTGCTGCTGGAGGCCGCCTCGGTCGAGTACGACGAGGCGCTGGGCATCCATCTCGCCGCCTGCGACCGCGAGTTGCGGCGCCTGGCGGGAGCGGCCGAGAGCGCCGGAGCGGCCGAGAGCGCCGAAACGTCCGCGATCGCCGGGGCGTCCGGGAACGCCGGGGCGGCCTCCACCGGGCGGTCGGCGTCGTGAGCCGGGCCTCCTCTCCGACCGCGGGGGCCGGACAGGCGTGGCCGGCCCCCGTCCCGGGGTTCACCGGAACGTTGGACGCCGACGCCCGGCTGCTGGAGTCGTACACCGCCGCCGGGGAGCAGCTGCTCTCCGGGCTGCCGCTCAGGTCCGCTCGCGACCACGGGCAGCACCGCAGCGCCGACGACGTACTCGCGGCGATGCGGGCGGCCCGCCGTGCCTTCCTCGGCCTGCACGCCGAGGACGTGTACGCGCGGCTCACCGACGGCTGCACGGTCCACCTGCGGCTCCCCGAGCTGGTGCACGCCGCGGCCGACCGCTTCCCCGGGCTGGTGCCGACCCGCGCGCAGCTGGCGGCCGAACTGGAGCACCGCCAGGCCGACAAGGACGGCCGCGAGATCGACCAGGGCATCTTCTGCGGCGCCGTGCTGCGCTCCGCCCGGGCCGGCCGCCACCTGATCGACGCCATGCTGCTGCCCACGCCGCGTGCGCTGGAACTGCTGGACGACTTCCGTGCGCACGGGAGGGTCGAACTGGCGTCGGTGCTGGTCGAGCGGCGTTCCGGGGCGGCGCACGTCACCTTCCGCAACGCGCACTGCCTCAACGCGGAGGACAACCGGCTGATCGCCGACCTGGAGACCGCGGTCGACCTGGCCCTGCTGGACGACCAGGTGCGCGTCGGGGTGCTGCGCGGGGGCGAGGTGGACCACCCCAAGTACGCGGGCCGGCGGGTGTTCAGCGCGGGCATCAACCTCAAGGAGCTGCGCAACGGGCGGATCTCGCTCGTCGACTTCCTGCTCGGCCGGGAGCTCGGCTACATCAACAAGATGATGCGGGGTCTGCTCACCGACCCGGCTCCGGGCGCGTCGACCGACCGGACGACCCAGAAGCCGTGGATCGGCGCGGTCGACACCTTCGCCATCGGCGGCGGCATGCAGCTGCTGCTGGTGCTCGACCGGGTGATCGCCGAGTCGCAGGCCTACCTCAGCCTGCCCGCGGCCGAGGAGGGCATCGTCCCCGGGCTGGGCAACCTGCGGCTCACCCGGCAGACGGGCGCCAGGCTGGCCCGGCAGGTGATCCTGGGCGGCCGGCGGATCGCGGCGTCCGAACCGGCGGGCCTGCTGCTGTGCGACGAGGTGGTGCCGGCCGAGGGGATGGCCGAGGCGGTCGAGCGCGCGGTGCGCGAGCTCAGCGCCCCGGCGGTCGCCGCCAACCGCCGGATGCTGTCGCTCGCCGAGGAGCCGGTCGACCTCTTCCGCGAGTACCTGGCGGAGTTCGCGGTGGCCCAGTCCGTCCGGGCCTACTCCGAGGACGTCCTCCAGAAGGTCGAACGGCGTTGGCAACGCGCACAGTCCCAGAGTTGAGAGCGGGCAGAGGCTGACATGCAACTGAACTCCGCCGGTCTGCACGGGTCGCTCGACGACCCGGTGCTGCAGTCGATCGGATTCCTGAACGAGGTGATGAGCCGCTACCCGGACGCCGTCTCGTTCGGCCCGGGCGCCCCGCACCCCGTCTTCTTCGAAGGACTGGAGCCCCAGCGGTACACCGACCGCTTCCTGGAGCACCTGGTCGCCGAGGGCCACGATCCCGCCAGGGCACGGAAGCTGCTCTTCGAGTACGGGCCCAGCCAGGGCCTGATCAACGGGATCGTGGCGGAGGCCCTGCGCCGCGACCACGGCATCGACGCGGCGCCGCGCGACGTGGTGATCACCGTGGGCGCCCAGGAGGGGATGCTGATCGCCCTGCGCGCGCTGTTCCGCTCACCGGACGACGTGCTGGCGGTGGCCAACCCGTGCTTCGTCGGCATCATGGGCGCGGCCCGGCTGCTCGACATCCCCGTGACCGGCGTGGACGAGGGCGACCGGGGGATCGACCTCGACGGCCTCCGGCGGGCCTGCCGGGAGGCCCGCAGCGCCGGGCGGCGGATCCGCGCCTGCTACGTCGCCCCGGACTTCTCCAACCCGGGCGGCGGGCGGATGTCGCCGCAGTGCCGCCGTGCGCTGCTGGCGCTCGCCGAGCAGGAGGACTTCCTGCTCCTGGAGGACAACGCCTACGGCTTCACCGCCCCCGGCGGGAGCGGGCTCGCGCCGCTCAAGGCGCTGGACACCGGGCGCCGCGTGGTGCACATCGGCACCTTCGCCAAGATCTGCTTCCCCGGGGCGAGGGTCGGGTACGTCGTCGCCGACCAGCGGGTCGGGTCCGCGGACGGCGAGGAGCGGTCGCTCGCCGAACAACTGGCCGCCGTGAAGAGCATGGTGACGGTGAACACCTCACCGCTCTGCCAGGCCGTGATCGGCGGGATGCTGCTCGAACACGGGCGGTCGCTGGCCGAGCTGGGGCGGCGCAAGTCCGAGCACTACCGGCGCAGCCTGAACACGCTGCTGGACGCCCTCGACCGGCACCTCGGCGGGGACCGGCCGGCCGGCGTGGACTGGAACCGGCCCGAGGGCGGCTTCTTCGTCCGGATGCGGCTGCCGGTGCCCGCGGACCTCGCCCTGCTGAAGACCTCGGCCGAGCGCTACGGCGTGCTGTGGACACCCATGTCCCAGTTCTACCTGGACGGCGCCGGCGACTTCCGGCTCAGGCTCGCCTGCAGCTACCTCGACGACGGGCAGATCGAGACCGGAGTGGAGCGTCTCGCCGCCTTCCTCAGGCAGGAGCTCGGCACCTGACCCGGCCGCCGCCGGACGACGCCGGGCGCCGCCCCGCGCCCCGCCCGCAGCTCACACCCCACCGGCCGACGGGCCGGCTGGACCCACCTACTCACGAATGGGAACCCCGGATGCGCCTCAACAGCTACGACGACTTCACCCCGCTCAAGGAGGTCGTGCTCGGCTCGGCCGTCAACTACGCGGAACGCCTCCGCGACCTGTCGTTCGACATGTTCATCAGTGACAACGTCTCCGGCGCCCGCGGCTACTACGCGAGCATCACCGACTGGCGCCCGGGGGAGGACCGCAAGAAGCGCAACGAGCCGCAGCGCCTCGCCATGAAGGAGCGGTTCCTCGACGAGCTGATCGAGGACGTGGAGGGGATCGCCACGGCGCTCAAGTCCCTGGGCCTGACGGTGCACCGCCCGATGCGGCTCGCCCCGGAGGCCACGGAGATGTCGGCGCCCGGCTGGTCGGCGCCGGTCACGCCGCCGCTGAACGTGCGCGACAACACCCTCATCCTGGGCGACGAGATCATCGAGACCCCGCCCACCCTGCGCGCCCGCTACTTCGAGACCCAGTTCCTCAAGCCCGTCTTCATGCGGTACTTCGAGCAGGGCGCCCGCTGGACGACCATGCCCCGGCCGATGATGACGGACGCGTCGTTCGACCCGGCCAACGAGGACGCCGCGCCCAACATCGAGGCGCCGCTGGACCCGCAGGCCTCCCCGTACGACGTGGGCGTCGAGATCATGATCGACGGCGCGAACTGCCTGCGCCTGGGCCGCGACCTGATCGTCAACATCTCCAACGCCAACCACGCCCTGGCCTGCGACTGGCTGGAGCGGCACCTGGAGGGCCGCTTCCGGGTCCACCGGATGCACAAGCTGACGCAGAGCCACATCGACAGCGTGGTCATCCCGCTGCGCCCCGGCACCCTCCTGGTCCGCTCCGAGGGCGTGCTGGACTACCTGCCCGAGCCGCTGCGCAAGTGGGACGTCATCGTGCCGCCCGCCCCCACCGTCAGCGACTACCCGCAGTACGAGAACGACACCCCGATCCCGGCCAGCCCGTACATCGACCTCAACCTGCTCTCCATCGACGAGCAGACCGTCATGGTCAACGACGCGTGCAAGACCCTGATCGCCACGCTGGAGAACAAGGGCTTCACGGTCGTCCCGGTCCGGCACCGGCACCGCCGGCTCTTCGGCGGCGGCTTCCACTGCTTCACCCTCGACACCGTGCGCACCGGCGGAGCGGAGGACTACCTGGGCTGACCGCCCGGGAAGCCGGGGTGGGACCGGCCGGCCGCGCCGCCCGGCGCGCCCGGCCGGTCACCGCCACTGAGAAGACTCGCGCCTCGACTTGGAGGAACAGTGTCGGATTCGGTGCTATGCGCGGAAGAGGAAAACGAGAGAGTCACCAAGGCTTCGAGCCGCCCGTACCGCCGCGGCTACCAGGCGCCCAGGGGCATGCGGAACGTGATCGGCGAGGCGCACCGCACGCGGCTCGCCGTCTCGCTGGCCCTGGCCTCCTCCGATCACGTCAGCATTCCCCTGGCGGCACTCGTGGTGGCCTGGCCGGGCTGGTGGTCGACGGTCCCGACCGGTGCGGCGGGGCTGCTCGTGGGCCTGGCCGCCGTCGCCCTCACCGGCCGCCAGCTCCGCGGCCTGGAGTGCATGCTCCACGAGGCGAGCCACTTCAACTGGAGCAGACACCACCGCGGCGTGAACGACTTCTGCGCCGGAGTGCTGAGCTGCGTCCCGACCGGTGTGCGGATCTCGCGCTACCGGGAGAGTCACCTCGTCCACCACAGCCGGCTCGGGACGGCCGACGACCCCGACCGGCAGCGCTACCAGGAGTACCGGATCGAGGGGCTCGACCGCAGCGGGCCGGCCGTCTTCTCGCGCGGTCTGGTGCAGCGGCTGTACGCCTACCAGCGCAGCTGGATCACCGAGACCGCGAACGACCTGTTCGCCGTCGCGGCCCCGGTGCTCTGGGCGCTGCTCACCATCGCGCTCCCGGCGGCCCTGCTGTGGGGCGGGCAGGCCGCGCTCACCGGCTGTGCCGTCTGGCTCCTGGGGCACGTGGTCGCGCTTCCCGTGATCAGGTTCGTCGGGGAGAGCAGCGAGCACAGTTACGGCGACGCCGACACGGTCTTCGACTCGACGGTGACCAACCTCGGGCCGGTGCAGCGATGGGTCTTCCACCCGCACAGCGACGGCTACCATACGGTTCATCATCTGTGGCCGGGCACGCCGCACCACCGTCTCCGGTCGGTGCACGAGGCGTTGAGCGCGGCCGATCCCAGCGGTTACGCGGAGCGGCTCAGGACCCGCCACCGGGTCCTGTCGGACCCGACGCCCAACAGGGGCGCGTCCTAGCCCGCCGGCGGTCGTCCCGGCCCCCGGCGCGGCGGTGGCGGTGCCGGGCGGCACCAGCGGAGGAGAGTGCAATGTTCGAAGGCTTCGTTCTGGACCCGGCGGTCTCCCGGGACTTCCCCGGCTGCCAGGTGCGCCTCGTCACGGCCCGGGGGCTGCGGAACGCCGAGGAGTGGCCGGCGACCGCGCAGGCCATTGACGAGCTGCAGGCCGAACTGGCGGCCGGGACCAGGGCACTCGCCGGCGAGGAGCACCCCTTCGTCGCCTCGTGGTTCGAGGCCTACCGCAGGTTCGGCACGAACCCCCGGCGCAGCCGTCCGAGCCTCAACGCGCTGACCCGCCGGGTGGAGAGGTCCGGCGTCCTGCCGCGGGTCAGTCCCGCCGTCGACGCCTACAACCTCGTCTCGGTGCGGTACGGACTCCCGGCCGGCGCGTTCGACCTGGACCGGCTGTCCGGTCGCGTGGTGATCCGCCACAGCGCGGAGGGCGATCTGTTCACCCCCATCGGCGAGCCGGACGCGCAGGAGGCGCCGAAGCCGGGCGAGGTGGTCTACGCCCAGGGTTCCCAGGTGCTGACCCGGCACTGGAACCACCGTGACGCCGACGCGACCAAGGTCACCGAGGAGTCGGCGAACGTGGTCTTCCTGCTGGAGCGGGTGGACCGGTTCGCGGTGTCCGACGAGCACATGAGCGAGGCCCAGGAGCGCCTGGCGGACCTCGTCCGCCCGCACGCGGAGGAGGTCGTGCTGGGCGTGCTCGGGCCGCAGTGCGCGGACGCCGGCCCCGCCCCGGCGGGGCCGGCGCTCCGGCCCGAGCACACGGGCTGACCCGCCGGGGCCCGGCCGGGCCGTGGGCGCGGTGGTGCCCGCCCGGCGGACTACCCGCCGCTCCGGCAGGGAGTGCCCCGGGACCAGCCGTAGGGGGCGTCGATCCGGTAGGCGCCGGGGGCGGCGGCCTCAAGACGGGTCCACTCGCCGTCCCGGGCCAGGCAGGAGCCGGCGGGACCCTGCACGGAGAGCCACGGCGACCAGGGGACGCGCACCACGACCGGACCCGGGGCGGACAGGGTGAGCTCCACCCGGGCGGCGTCGGCGTGCGTCACCTCGGCGGGCGGGTCGGCCAGCGGGAGAGCGTCGGTGAAGCGGTACAGCCGCCAGTTCTCGTCGTGCCAGACCTCCTCCAGCCAGTCGGGGCCGCCGCGGATCAGGGCGGCCTCGGCGGTCCCGGCCGAGTCGGTGTCACCGCTCGGCAGGGCGACGTAGCGCACGGCCCAGCGGCGCAGCCACTCGCGGTAGCTCTGCGGGGTCAGCGTGTCGTCGTAGAAGAGCGGGTTGCGCCGTACGTCCATCTGGCGGTTCCAGCCGCGGGCCAGCTGCGCCGCGGGGACGAGCCCCCAGGACTCCCAGTGGTTGAGTATCGGGACGGCCTCCACCCGGCCGCGGTCCGCGCCGAGCCGGTCCAGCTCGGCGAGCAGCGGTGCGGCGTGCCAGTCCGGGGCCGTGGCCGGGATGCCGACGAGGTTCGCGGCGACGGTCCAGTAGGCGGTCGCCGCGAAGGCCAGGGCCAGGGCCGCCGTCCGCGGGCCCGGGCGGCCCCGGAGGCCCCGGATGCCCCGGAGGCGGGAGCGGCCGGGGCGGCCCGGGCGGGAACAGAGCGCCGCGAGGAGCACCGGGCCGGCGAAGAGCAGGGGCAGCCGCTGGACGTTGCCGCCGATCGGGGTGGCCACGGCCCAGGTCAGGACGGTGCCGAGGGCGTAGGCCGTGGCGCCGGCGCGGACCGCCCGCCAGCCCCGGGGGACGAAGGCCACGACGGCCGCCGCGGCGCCGACGCTGACCAGCACGGTGGACGGCGAGATCGGGTCGATCCCGTCGAAGGGGAACAGCCGGCTGGTGAGCAGCACCACCGCCGGCGGTGGCACCGCCAGGGCCCAGCCGCAGCCGCGCCGGCCGGTGACCAGCAGGGCCGCCGCCACGACCTCGACGAACAGCCCGGCCACGGGACTGGCGGCCGTCGCCAGCAGCGCGAAGCCGGCCGCGCCCGCGAACCGCCACCGCGCCGGCACCCGGTCCGCTCCGGCCGCCACCACGGCGGCCAGCCCGAACATGACTCCGAGGGCGAAGGTCACCCGCCCGGCCGCCGTGTTGCAGAGCATGGCGAACGCCCCCCACAGGGCCACCGGGAGCGGGTGCCGCACCGGCGCGCGGACCACCAGGTGCGCCAGCAGGGCCGCGGAGACCGTGGCCGCCGCCACCGCGGCCGCGTGCACGCCGAGCAGGGCCATCAGGGCGGGCGCCAGGAGGCTGTAGGAGGCGGGGTGCATACCGCCGTACCACGACAGGTTGTACGCCGAGCCGGGGTTCCGGGCCGCGAAGTCGGCCCACGCCCACTGGGCGGAGAGGTCGCCGCCGACCCCGGCCAGGTACCGCGCCCAGAGCACTCCCGCCAGCAGGGTGCCCGCCCCCGCCGCCCAGACGGGGCCCCGAAGGGGGTGTCCGCGGGGCGTCGGCGGCCGGTCGGAGGACGTGGGTCCGGCCGGTGGCGCGGACACCTGCTGCAGACCGATCACTGCGCCTGGTTCTCCCGTCATCGCATCGGACCATCGCATCGGCGGCCGGCCGACGACCGCCCCGGGCCTTCCACCGGGGGCAATGGTGACGACGCTACTGTCCGGGCCGTGGCCGGGGGCTGCTCCCGGGAGGCGTCTGCGTGGCGCGTCACCCTCGGGATGTAGGGCCCGTCCCATGCACCGGCCCCGACCTGTCCCGTGCGCCGTTCCCGGGCCGCGACGGCGCCGGCCCGCGACCGCCTCGTGCGCCGGCCCGCGACCGCCTCGTGCGCCGGCCCGCGACCGCCTCGTGCGCCGCCCGGCGACCGCCCGGCGCCCGGCCGGGCCGTACCACCCCCACCAGGCGCCGACGCCCGTCCCAAACCCGTTTCCCGGCCGTGATGTTGGCGACATTAGGGCTGGTACGCCCTCTTGCCGGGGTGGGGGTGTGGCGTCAGCATGAGGGCAGCGCGGTCGTGTGCTTCGAGGGGGGATCCTGTTGATGTCCGGTGGAGGAAGACCGTCCCCGTCGTGTCCCGACGCGCGGCTGCGTTGACCGGGGGAGGAGGGGCGTCCGCTCCGGTCTGCCCGGCCTGCGGGGCGCGGCGGCGGTCCGGGCTGCCGGGACCGCTGGCGGCCGCGCTGCCGCTCAGCCGGGACCTCACCCCTCGGGAGCGGGCCGTCCTGCGACTGCTGGGACTCGGCTACGACAACCGGTCGATAGCCCGGGAAATGCAGATCAGCGAACGCACGGTCAAGCGTTTCGTCACCGCGATCCTGGCGAAGCTGGGGTTCAGGTCGAGGCTTCAGGCGGGACTCTTCGCATTGATCGTCGCGTCGTCGCCGGGGGGCGGGGAATTATGGCCCGAAAGTCTCATGGACGTCGCCGGGGCAGCGGGCGATGATGTCGGGGCACACGACACAGGAGGGGAAATATGACCTTTGACGCCCTCGCCGCCCTTCGGCAGGCGGGAAACCCGGTCGACCTGCTGACGCCCGAACAGCGGGACGTTCTCTCCCAGCTCAGCGAGGACGAGGTGGCGATCCTCAACTCCGTCAAACAGCGGCTGGACGCGGTTTCCGACGCCGAGGTAGAAGGGCATTCCACCGCCATCAAGTTGGCGTGAGATGGCTTTCGGTTTCGGGATTCTCGGCCCTTTGCAGGTGCTGGAGAACGACTGTCCGGTGGACCCGGGATCGCGGAAACAGCAGATTCTCCTGGCGGCCCTGCTGTGCCATGCGAATTCCCGGGTCTCATTCGACGCACTGGTCGAGGCGCTGTGGGACGACGCGCCGCCGCGGACGGCCCGCAAGAACATCCAGGTGTACGTCTCCGCGCTGCGCCGGCTGGTCGGTGCGCAGACCGGTACCCGGATCAGCCACCAGAGCGGCGGGTACGTGCTCCACGCGGCGCCCGGTGAGCTCGACTCGCTCCGCTTCGAGCAGCGGGCCCGGGCCGGCGCGCTGACCGAGGCCCTGGAGCTGTGGCGCGGTCAGGCGCTGGACGGCTTCCGGGACGTGCCGCTGATCGACGCCGCCGCACAGCGCCTGGACCGGCGCTTCCTCGGGGTCTTCGAGGACTGGCTGGAGGCGGAGATCGCGGCCGGCGGCGGGCCGGCGGCGGTCGAGCGCGTCACCGAGCTCGCCCAGCAGCACCCGTTCCGGGAGCGGCTGCGCATGCTGCAGATGACGGCGCTGTGCCGGGCGGGGAGGCGCTCCGAGGCGCTGGCGGTCTACGACGAGCTGCGCCAGTCCCTGGCGCACGAGCTGGGACTGCCCCCGAGCCCGGCGCTGGCCCGGTTCTACGGGTCACTGCTGTGCGAGCAGGTGCCCGCCGAGCCGCGGGCGCCGGCACCCCGCCCGCGGCGGGAGGCACCCCCGAACCTGTTACCCGGCGACCCGCCGGCCTTCACCGGCCGGGCGGCGGCCGCCCGGCGCCTGACGGACGCACTGGCCGGGGGCGGCAACCGGCTGGCCGTGGTGACCGGCCCGCTCGGCGCGGGCAAGACGGCGCTCGCCGTCCACGTCGCGCACCGGCTCGGCGAGCGGTTCCCGGACGGCCGGCTGTTCGTGCGGCTCCGGGGCGAGGACGGGAGGCTGCGGCCGCTGGAGGACGTGGTGCGGCAGCTGCTGGCCGCGGCCTCGCCCGGCCCGCCCGAGCTGCCGGGCCCGCCGGATCCGCGCTGGGCCTGGCAGCTCTGGCTCTCCAGACGCCGGGCACTCGTCGTCGTCGACGACGCGCGGCGCGAGTGCGAGGTCCGGCCGCTGCTGCCGGAGGCGGGGGAGAGCGCGGTCGTGGTGACGGCCCGGCCCGGGCTGATCGGCCTGGAGGGGGCGGAGCGGGTCTGGCTCTCGGCCTTCCCGGCGGAGGAGGCGGTGGAGTTCCTGGGCCGGGTGATCGGCCGGGAGCGGGTCGAGGCGGACCGGGAGTCCGCCGGGCGGATCGTCCGGGCGGCCGGGCTGCTGCCGCTCGGGGTCCGGCTGGCGGCCGACCGGCTGGCGTTCCTGCGGCACGTGCCCCTGCGGGAGTACGGCGCGCGGATGGCGGGCACCCGGCCGCTGCTGGACGAGTTGTGCGGGGGCGACCTGGCGGTCCGCGCCCGGCTGGCGGAGTCGATCGGGGACCTCCCCGAGACCGCGCACCGGGCGGTGCTGCGCCTCGGCCTGCTCACGGAGCCGGTGTTCACGCTGGAACAGGCGGCCGCCGTGCTGGACACCGACCCGGACTCGGCGGTGCTGGTGCTGGAGCACCTGCTGGAGGCCGGCCTCCTCACCGTCCCGGACGTCGAGGGGCTGGCCCACACCGTGCGCTACGAGATGCCGGCGCTGCCGTACGCCTTCGCCCGGGAGATGGTGGCCCGGGCGACCGACCGGATGCCGCTGCCGGCTCCGGGGCCGGTGGCGATGCCGATGCCGATGTCGGTGGTGATGCCGGTGTCCGTACCGGTGTCCAGGCCGGTTTCCGTACCGGTGGCACACCACTGACCGATCGTCATACCGATATCAAACCGCCGACCAGCCGCTGTCATACCAAGGATTCCTACCTTTTCTCTCGGACCGGCGTAGCGGACGCCGCCACCGCAGAGGAGGACAGCATGCCCGAGGACATCAACCCGGAGCCGACCGAGGTCGAGGACGAGGACGTCGACGTCGTCGCGCACGGGGTGCCCGCCGACGAAGCCGTCGAGGACTGGTGCGTCGTCAACAACAGCTCGGCGCTCTGACCTGAACGTCGAGCCATGAGGACCGGGCGGGCCACCCGGTCACCGGCGCCGGTCGCCGGAGTCCGGGCGGCCCGCCCGGTGCCCGCCCGTCGGCCCGACCGCTCCGGCCCGGAGGCCCCGTGAACATCCTGCTCTGCCCGCTCAGTGACGGCGGCTACCTCTACCCGGCGATCGCCGCCGGGCACGAGCTGCGGCGTCGGGGCCACCGGGTCGACGTGCTCGGCCGCTCCTCCGCCGCACCCCTCGTGGCCGAGGCCGGCCTGCCGTTCGCGGCGGCGGAGGACTTCGGCGGCCGGCGGGCCTTCTCCGCCACCTGGTGGGGCCCCACCGGGGCGGCGCAGTACCGGGCGGTCGTACGCGCCGCCCGGCAGGCCCGGGCCGACCTGCTGGTCACCTCGGTGCTGTGCAACGGCGCGCTGCTCGCCGCCGAGACGCTCGACATCCCGGTCGCGGTGATCGGACTCTCCGTCCACCTGTGGGACTACCGCAGCGGCGGCGAGGGCGAGCCGCAGTTCGGCCGGACCCGGGAGAACCGCACCCGCGAGTGCCTGGACCTGTACGCCGCCACCCGGGAGCAGGCCGGACTGGCCGGGCGGCCGTCCCGGTGGGCCTCGCACCGGTCCGCCGGCCCGCTGCTCGGCGAGGCGCTGCTGCTGCGCGGCGACCCCGAACTGGAGCACCCCGGCGCGGTGCTGCCCGAGCGGGTGCACCACGTCGGCCCGCTCGCCTGGGAGCCCGCGGCCGACCGGGCCGAACTCGCGGAGATCCGGGCCCACCTGGAGCGCTCCGGCAAGCCCGTCGTCTACGTCCACCTGGGCCGCTTCTTCGGCGGCGGCTCCCCGTGGCCCCGCCTCAACGCGACCTTCACCGGCGGCCCGTTCCAGGCCGTCGTCGAGCAGGGACGGTCGACCGACCCGCGACCCGCTCCCGGGGCCGACATCCTGCTCGTCCGCAAACCGTGGCTGGGGCCGCTCGTCGACCTGGCCGGCCTCGTGCTGACCAGCGGCACGTCCGCCCCGGTGCTCGCCGCCCTGCTGCGCGGCCGGGCCCTCGGCGTCTCGCCCAACGGCTCCGAGCAGCCGCTGCTCGCCGGCGCCCTGCTCCGCGCCGGCGTGGCCGTGCACGTCCCGAGGACGGCGGAGCCGGACCCGTCCGGGCGGCTCGAAGCGGCCTGGCGGGACGACGCGCTGCGCGGGCGCGCCCGCGGGCTCGGCCGCCGGCTGGCCGCGGCGGACGGCGCCGCCCGCGCGGCCGATGCCATCGAGCGGGCGGCCAGGCCGTCAGCAACCTCCACACAGAACCGGGAGAACCATGGGTACGCGATCAGCCGGCCTGGACACAGCGGTCGTGGCGAAACTGTCGACGGGGGCGCTGCACTGGATACGCCTCCACTCAGGCTTCCTTGACTCGCCGTCGGGCCGTGCCGAGCTGCCGCTCACCCCGCGGGTCAAGGCCCTGCTGCAGCTCGCCCTGCTGCGCCGCTCCTGGGAACGGGTCGCACCGCAGGACCCCGGCCTGGCGGAGGTCACCGGGACCCTCGGACGCGTCTGGCGCGACCCCGGCTTCCCGCCCCTGCTCGCCGCCGAACCACGCTACGCGTGGCAGTTCCGGCTGGCGTACGGCGCGCTCGCACCCGCCGGGATCACCGACGGCCCGCACCCGGCCGTGCTCGCCGAGGTCGCGGCCGGCGGCCTCCTGACCCCGCGCCGGCAGTCGCCCTTCGGCAGCCTGGAGACCCGGTACTACGCCGACCTCGCCGGGGTCCGGCACAGCCTGCGCCCCTACCGGGAGCTGTACGAGGCCGGCCGGCTGGCCCGACACGGGGACGACCGGCCGCTGGACGAGCTCGACGTCTGCGACGTGACCCACACGGTCTTCCACCTGACCGACTTCGGCTTCCGCGCCCCCGACCCGGGCGACCCGCGCACCGCCGCGCTGACCGGCGCGGCCCTGGAGCACGCCCGCGACCGGGTCTGCCGGCTCACCGAGGCGACCGTACGCCGCGGGGAGTGGGACCTCACCGGCAAGCTGGTGCTCGCGCAGCACTGCCTCGGCCTCGACCCGCTGCGCACGCCGTCCGGGGCGGCCGGGCTGCGGATGCTCGCCGCGGTCCAGTCGCCCGGCGGCGCGATCCCCGGACGGTCCGCCGACGACCGGGCGGACGCGGCCGCGACCACCGTGGAGTTCTTCCGCAAGGCCTACCAGTCGACCGTGGTGACCGCCCTCGCCACGCTGACCGTCCTGCACGGGCGCCCCGACGCGGCGGACCACGCCGAGGAGCGGTCGCCGGCCGTCCGGGGGGCGCGGTGACCCGGGTCCAGACCGACGAACGCACCGGGCACGTCGCCGGCGCGCGCATCCTCCGCGGCGAGCGGAACTGGTGGTTCCTCGGCCCGGGCGGCGGGCTGGCCCGCCTGCGCGACGGACAGCTGACCGCCGAGGGACGGCTGCGGCCCGCCACCGAACGCCGGCTGCGCGAGCACGGCCTGCTGACCACCGCACTCCCGCGCAGCTACTCGCTGACCGTGCTGACCAGCACCCAGTGCAACCTGGGCTGCGGCTACTGCTTCCAGAACACCGGCCAGGACCCGGACGGCGGCAGCCGGCCGCCGCGGATCGCCCGGACGCGCCTGACCTCGCGGACCATCGGCTCGATCCTCGACTTCACCGACCGGCAGATGGCCGCCGCCGGCGTGGAGGAGCTCCGGGTCCTGCTCTTCGGCGGGGAGCCCCTGCTCAACCCGCGCGGCTGCCTGGAACTGCTGGAACGGGCGGCCGACCACGGACTGGCGTCCGCCTGGATGATCTCCAACGCCACGCTGCTCACCCCGGCCCTGGCCGCCCGGCTGGCCGACCTCCGGCTCCGCTCCGTCCAGGTCAGCTTCGACGGCGACCGCCCCGACCACGACCGGATCCGGATCCGGCGGGCCGACGGCGGCGGGACCTACGACACGATCGTCCGCAACATCGTCCGGGCCTCCGATGCCTCCCCGCTCCGGTGGACCCTCCGGGTCAACGTCTCCCAGGAGACCCACCAGGGGGTCGACGCGCTGATCGACCGGCTCGCCGCAGAGCTCGACCCCGAGCGGTGCAGCCTGTACTTCGCCCAGGTGGGGGACGTCGGCATCGGCTACGGGAACGACCTCCAGCACACCCGCGACCTGTCGGCCCGCTTCACCCGCTGGCAGCGCCGCGCCCTCGACCTCGGCTTCACCGTGACCCGCCCGCAGGCCCACCGCCCGTGCGTCACCTGCGGCTACGACGACGGCCGCTTCGGCGCGGTGGTCAGCGCGGACGGCACGCTGGCGAGCTGCTGGGAGACCGCGGGCCGGACCGACTGGGAGGTCGGCACGATCTCCGGCGGATACCTGCCCGGCGCGGTGACCAGGGAACGCTGGGTCGGCTGCGAGGACCTCTACCGGCGCGCGGACGACCGGGGCACGCTCGCGGCCTTCCACGACACGGTGGACGCGGCCCTGCTCGACTACCTCGACGAGACGGGGCGCCTGTAGCCATGCCATCGGATGCCATGCCACCGGACCTCCACCGGCTGTCCGCCGGCACCCTCGCCTGGCTGGAGCGGAACCTGGACCGCTTCGACCCGTACGCGGCGGGCCCGGGCCACCCGGAGCACGAGACGCCGTACGCGCAGGCCAAGGCCGCGCTGGAGCTGGCGCTGCTCCGCCACTGCTGGGCCCGGGTGGACACCGGCGACGACCCCCGGCTCGCCCGGGTGACGACGCGGGTCCGCACGCTCTGGCAGCACCCGGACTTCCCCCGGCTCGTCACCGCCGACCCCCGCTGCGCCGCCTACTACGGGCTGGTCTACGCCGCCCTGGCCCCCGACGGCATCGACGACCGGCCGTGCCGGGCCGTCCTCGCCCGGCTGGCCGCCGACGACCTGTCACCGCGGGGGCGGACGCCCTACCAGCGACTGGAGCTGCGGTACTACGCCGACAAGGCCGGCGTGCGGCACACCGTCGAGCCCTACGAGGAGCTCGTCGCGGGGAACGTCCTCGTCACGCTGCCCGCCGAGGCGGCGAAACGCGCGGTGCCGGACGGCGAGGCGCCGGTCACCGTCCCGGAGGCGTACGCCGTCACGCACTCCAGCTTCTACCTGAGCGACTTCGGCCGGACCGGCGCGGGGCTGTCCGCCGACGCCCTGGCGGACGCGGCGGAACTGGTCCGCCGGCTGCTGGAGCACTGCGTCCGGCGCGACTGGTGGGACCTGGCCGCGGAGCTGCTGCTGACCCAGGTCTGCCTGGGAGTGGAGCCGCTGCGCACCCCCGGGGGCACGGCCGCCGTCGCCTGCCTGGTCCGGGCCCAGCAGAGCGACGGCGCGATCCCCGGGCGGTCGGCCGGCACCCGGGTGACGGCGGACGAGCCGGCCGGGGCGTTCTTCGCGAAGGCCTACCACACCACCCTGGTCACGGCGATGATGACGCTGCTCGTCGCCCCGGCGGGTGCCGCATGACACTCCGGCCGACCCTCACCCTCATCAACCGCGAGTACACCCGCCTCTGGTTCGGACAGGCCGTCTCCTCCGTCGGGGACGCCGTGTTCAGCACGACCCTCGTGCTCTGGGTGGCCACCGTGCTGGCCAAGGGGAAGCCGTGGGGGCCGCAGGCGGTCAGCGGCGTCGTGCTGGCGACCAGCGCCGCCGTGCTCTTCGTCGGGCCGCTCGCGGGCGTCTTCGTCGACCGCTGGGACAAACGCGCCACCATGCTCGGCACCGAGGTGATCCGCGGCGCCCTGGTGGCCGTGCTGACCGCCGTCGCGTTCCTCCCCGTCGAGGACCTCCCGGTCGGGGTGTGGCTCGGCCTGATCTACACGACCGTGCTCGTCCTCAACGCGGCCGGCCAGTTCTTCACCCCGGCGCGGTTCGCGGTCGTCGCGGAGTTCGTCACGGGCGACGCCGACCGGGCCCGCGCGGCCGGCATCGCCCAGGCGACCGCCCAGACCGCCTGGATCATCGGGCCACCGCTCGCCGCGCCGCTGCTCTTCACGGTCGGCATCCAGTGGGCGCTGTTCTTCAACGCGGCCTCCTACCTGGTGTCGTACATCGCCATCCGGTCGGTGGACATCACGCCGCCGGCGCCGGCCGCCGACCGGGACCGGCCGGGCGCCGAACGCCCCGGCCTGGTCAAGGAGTTCAAGGCGGGCCTGCGGTTCTTCGTGCGCAGCCGGTTCCTGGTGGCGCTGCTGCTGCTCACCGTGGTCGGCCAGCTCGGGGTCGGCGCCCTGTCCACCCTGAACGTCTTCTTCGCCACCGGGAACCTGCACGCCTCCGCCCAGCTGTACGGCTACCTCGGCATGGCGACGGGGATCGGCGGGATCGTCGGCGCGCTGGCCTCGGGTCGGGTGGTGAAGTGGATCGGCGCCCGGCGGACGACCTGGATCGGCCTGATGGTCAGCGGCGTCCTGCTGGTCCTGTACTCCCGGCAGAACGCCTTCCCCGGCGCCGTGGCCGTGCTGTTCGTCTTCATCCTGCCGATCACCATGCTGAACACCGCCATGGCACCGCTGCTGCTGGCCGCGACCCCGGCGGAGTTCCGGGGCCGGGTGCTCGCCGTGTTCTACCCGGTCACCCGGCTGGCGGCGATGCTGACGGCGGCGCTGGCGGGCTGGCTGGCCGGCAGCGGCCTGCGGGACTTCAGCGGCTCGGTCGCCGGTGTGCGGTTCGGCCCGATCGACACGATCTTCGCGGTCTCCGGGCTCGTCGTCGTCCTCGCGGGCGTCTGCGCGCGGTTCGCCCTCCCCGGACCGGACGCCGCGCCGTCCGCCGGGCCGTCCGCCGGGCCCGACCAGGCCCGGCCGGACACGGACGACGAGCCCGGCGGTGCGTCCGGAGGCGAGGCCGGGGGCACGTCAGGTGACCAGCCCGGCGACCAGTCCGGCGCCGCGTCCGGAGACGAGCCCGGCGACCAGCCCGCCGACCAGTCCGGTCCGGGGCCGGCCGAGCCCACCCTGAAGGGCACCCGGTGAACTGCCCCGCGTGCGGACGCCGGGCCGCCGACGCCGACCGGTTCTGCGCCGGCTGCGGCACGCTGCTGGCGGCCGGCGCCGCACCGCGCGAGACGCGCAAGAAGGTGTCCATGCTCTTCCTGGACATCGTCGGCTCGACCGCGCTCGCGGAACGCCTGGACCCGGAACCGCTGCGGCAGGTCATGGACCGGTACTTCGCGAGCTGCGGGGCCTGCATCGCCGAACACGGCGGGGTGGTGGAGAAGTTCATCGGCGACGCGATCCTCGCCGTCTTCGGCGCCACCGTCGCCCACGAGGACGACGCGGTACGGGCGGTGCGCGCCGCCACCGGGGCGCTCGCGGCGCTGGCCGGGCTCACCGCCGAACTCAGCGCCGAGTACCAGGTGGAGCTGGAGGCGCGGGCCGGCATCTGCACGGGCGACGTCGTGGTGATCACCAGGCCGGGGGACGACTTCCGGGTCGTCGGGGACGCCGTCAACACCGCCGCCAGGCTGCAGACGGCCGCCCGGCCGGGCGAGGTGCTGGTCTGCGCCGACACCGCGGCCGTGGTGCGGTGGCAGGTCGGCATCGAGCCCGTCGCACCGCTGCAGCTGAAGGGCAAGGCCCGCCCCGTGCCGGCCTGGCGGGTCACCGCCCCGGTGCTGCTCGCCGACGGCCCCGGGCCGGTCACCCCGTTCATCGGCCGGGACGACGAGCTGGAGGAGCTGGAGCGCAGCTTCCGGCGGGCCAGGCAGCGGCGGCAGGTCTGTCTGGCCACGGTGGTCGGCGTTCCCGGGATCGGAAAGTCGCGCCTGGTGCGGGAGTTCCTCGCCACCCTGCCGGACGGCGAGGTCACCGTGCTGTCCGGACGCTGTTCGCCCTACGGCCGGGGGATCACCTACCGGCCGCTGGCCGAGATGCTCGGCTCGCTCCCCGGCGGCTGGCCGGCGCTCACCCGGCTCCTGGAAGCCGGCCCGGATCCCGCCGGCCCTGACCCCGCCCGTTCCGTTCTCGCCCGTTCGGATCCCGCCGGCTCTGACCCCGCCCGTTCCGCTCCCGCCCCTTCCGGTCCCGCCCGCCCCGAGCCGCCGGGCTTCGAAGCGCCGGGCTCGGAGCCGGGCGGCGCGGCGTCGGCGCACGGCCTCGTGACGCACACCCTCGGCCTGGTCGTGGACCAGGACGGCAGCTCCGGCGGCCAGGTCGGCGTCGAGGACATCGCCTGGGCCGTGCGCCACCTCCTGGAGGCCCTCGGCCGGTCCAGGTCCGTCGTCATGGTCTGGGACGACCTGCACTGGTCGGAGGAGACCCTGCTGGACCTCATCGACGAGGTCGCGACCTGGCTGCACGACGTCCCCGTCCTCCTGCTGTGCGTCGCCCGCCCCGAACTACTGGACATCCGCAGCACCTGGGGCGGCGGGAAGCCCTGCGCGACGACGCTGGAACTCGGCCCGATGACCGGCGACCAGACGGCCGCCCTGGTGGAGCAGCTGGCACTGCGGGGCGAGGTCTACCCGCAGGACTACCAGGAGGTGAACAGCCGGGTCGCCACGCTGTGCGACGGCAATCCGCTCTTCGCGGAGCAGCTCATGGACGTCTTCGCCGAGACCGCCCCCGGCACCCAGATCCCGCCCACGATCCAGGCGATGCTGGGTGCCCGGCTGGACCAGCTGCCCGGCACCGAGCGCAGCCTGCTGGAGCTCGCCGCGGTGATCGGGCGCGAGTTCACCCGGGACCTGCTCCGGGTGATGGCCGAGGCCGACGGCATCGACCCCGCCGCGACCGACGAGGCGATGGCCAGGCTGGCCCGCAGGCGCGTCCTCGAACGCGGCCCGGCCGGGACCGTCCGCTTCGCCCAGGCCCTGCTGCGCGACACCGCCTACGAGTTCACCCCCAAGACGCGTCGCGAGCGCTGGCACGACTTCCTGGCCGAGTGCTACTCCCGCGAGCACCCGCAGGACGCGATGGCCGTCGTCTACCACGTCGAGGCCACCAGCCGCCTGCGCAGGCAGCTGCGGCCCGGCGACCCCCAACCGCCCGCGCTGGCCGGGCCGGCGGCGAACACCCTGATCGCGGAGGGCATGAACGCCCTGGCCCGCAAGGACCTGCCGGCGGCCGTCCAACTGCTGGAACGGGGGCGCGCGTTGCTGCCCGACGGCGACCCCCGGCACACGGCGCTCGCCCTGCACGTCTGCGATGCCGGCCTCTGGCTCCAGGACGAGGAACGCTGCCGCGGCGCACTCGCCGCCGCCGAGGCCGCGCTGCCGGGGGACCGCCGCGCCGCGGTCACCTGCGCGATCCAGCGCGCCATCGTCACGCTCCGGCTCGGCATGGCCCCGGCCGAGTCCGTGGCGGCGGACGCGGCGGCGATCGCGGCGGCACTGGAACGCGACCCCGGGGACGACCTCAGCCGGTGCCGGCTGCACCAGCTCCAGGCCCACCTCGAACTGATCGCGGAACGGACGGCCTCCGCGGAGGCCTCGTTCGGCCTCGCGCTGAAGCGGGCCCGGGCCATGAGCGACCGCTACGAGGAGGACCGGCTGCTCTGCGCGGTCTGCGAACTGGCGCAGTGGGCACCGACGCGCGTCGCCACCGGGCTGGAGTTGTGCGCCATGCTCTCCCACCGGTTCGCCGCCAGCCGGACCCTGCTCATCCCGGTGCTGGTGACCAGGGCACACCTGGAGGCGCTCGGCGGCGACGTCGACGGCGCCCGGCACACCCTCGCCGACGCGCTGACGTACTCCCGCGACGTGCACCTCGACCTGGCCGACGCGGTGGTGCTGGACGCCTCCGGCTTCGTGGAGTCGCTGGCCGGCGCCCACGACGTGGCCGAGGCGCGGTACCGGCAGAGCCTCGGCGTGCTGCGCACCACCGAGCACGCCCCGGACTCCCGCAACACCGAGGTCGCGATCGCCAAGGAGCTCTTCGCCCAGGGCCGGGTGGCCGCCGCCGCGTCGGCCCTCGACCGGCTCGACCTGGCGGGCGAGTCCGAGAGCGTGCGGGTCAGGCTCGGGACGGCCGCGCTGCGCGGCCGGATCGCGTCCGCCCGGGGGTGCCACGAGGAGGCGGTGGCGGAGGCGACGGCGGCGCGGACCCTGGCGGCCGGGTCGGACGACCTGTGCCTCACCGGGGAGACGCTCTTCGATCTGGCGATCGTGCTCAGAGCGGCCGGGATGACCGGACGGGCGACGGAGGAAGGGGCCGAGGCGTTGCGGAGGTTCGAGGCGAAGGGTGCCACGTTGCCGGCCGGCCGGGTCCGCGAGTGGCTCGGCGCGGGGAGCGCCGGTGGTGCCATGGGTGACGCCGGTAGTGCGGGTGCCCGTGGATCCGGTGGTGCCCGTGACTGACGTCCCGCCGTGGCGCAGGCCGCCGCGCGACCACTTCCCCGGCGTCCCCGCGTGGAGCATGCCCGTCTCCGTGGTGCCGCAGGAGCCCTTCGCCGTCAGCCCGCTCGGCCCGGTCACCCAGGAGTGGGCCTGGGGCGGTGCGGACGGCTCCGGGGTCCGGGTCTGCGTGCTCGACAGCGGTGTCGACGCCGACCACCCGCTCGTCGGCGGGATCGACGGTGCCCGGGACGTGATCCCCGGCGAGGACGGCGACCTCACCGTCGTACCGACCGAACCCGGCGACGCGGCGGGGCACGGCACGGCCTGCGCGAGCGTCATCCGGTCCATCGCCCCGGCGGCGTCCCTCACCTCGGTACGCGTCCTGTCCAGCGGCCGGCACGGCAGCGGCGCCGCCCTGCTCACCGGACTGACCTGGGCCATCGAGGAGGGGTTCGACGTCATCAACATGAGCCTCTCGACGACGAAGCCCGACTTCCGCGACGCCCTGCGCGACCTGTCCGACCACGCCTACTTCCGGCGCTGCGTCATCGTCGCGTCGGCCCACAACATGCCGGTGCGCAGCTACCCGTGGCCGTTCGCCTCGGTCATCTCGGTGGCCAGCCACGACAGCCCCAACCCGATGACCTACTACTACAACCCCTCACCACCGGTCGAGTTCTATGCACGGGGCGTCCGCGTGCCGGTGGCCGGGCCGGGCGGCCGGCAGCTGCTCAGCACCGGGAACAGCTTCGCGACCCCGCACATCGCGGGCATCTGCGCGCTCATCCTCAGCAAGCACCCGTCGCTCACGCCGTTCCAGCTCAAGTCCGTCCTCTACCTGGCCGCCGAGAACGTTGCCGTACCCGATGGAGGTGCGCGTGTCGACTGACCCGCTGGAAAGTGCCGATCTCCCGCAGCGCAGACTGCTCCAGTCGATCGTGGAGGTCGCCCGCAGCGTGTTCGGCGCGGCCGCCGCCTCCGTGCTCCTGGTGGACCAGGCGAACGGGGACCTGGTCTTCGAGGCGGTGGCGGGCGAGGGCGAGCAGCACCTGCTGGGCACCAGGTTCCCGAACGGCACCGGGATCGCCGGCTGGGCGATGGTGTCCGGCCAGCCCGTGGTGATCGACGACGTGGCGGACAGCCCCCGTTTCTCCCGAAGAGCGGCGGAGTCCACGGGCTACGTGCCGCGCAGCATCATGGCCGCCCCGCTCATCTGCGAGGGCGACTGCGTCGGTGTGCTCGAAGTTCTGGACCGGGACAGCCGGCAGCGCTGCGACCTCGGCGACATGGCCTCGCTCGGGCTGCTCGCGACCGAGATGGCGACGGTGCTGGAGCTGCTCGTCCAGCTCCGGTCACGGGACGCCGACCTCGGCGCCCGGGCCGCGCAGGACCGGACCGCGCAGCTCGACCTGTCCCTGCTGGAACGGGTGGCGGAGCGGCTTCCGCTCGCCTCCGAGCAGGTGGGCGCGACGGTGACCAAGCTCCTGGTGATGGCCGACGAGCTGCTCGCCGGCGAGGCGACGGTCGGCGGACCGAAGGCGGGCGATCAGACGGCGGGTGGACCGAAGGCGGGCGAGCAGGCGGCGGGTGGACCGAAGGCGGGTGGACCGAAGGCCGCGGGGTCGGCCGGCGGGCGGGGCCTCGGTGACGGGTGACGCCGGTGGCTGACGCCCGTGCGGCCTTTCTCGCGCAGCTCGCGCACCCCACCCAGGTCGTCGACGTCAGGCCCCGGCCCGTGCCGTGCGTGCTGCTCCTCAGCCGCGCGTGCGACGCGGACCTGGAGGCGGTGCAGAACCTGCTCGGGGCCGAGGGAATCCGATCGGCCCGGCTGAACGCCGACGAACTCGTCGCCGCGGACCTGGTCGTCGCCCCCGACGGCCGGGCGGCCCGTCTCAACGGCCGCTGGCTGACACCCACCGTGACCTGGATCAGGCACTTCGCGGTGTCCGCGATCGAGAGCACCGAGGACGCGGCCCACACCCTCTTCCTACGGGAGTCCTGGCAGGCCGCGGCCTGCCAGCTGGCCACGATCGCCCGGACGGCGATCCACCCGGACCGCCCCGGACTGCTCTCCCAGCTCCAGACCGCCCGGCGCCACCGGGTCGCCGTGCCGCGCACGATGCTGACCACGGACCCGCGCCGCGCCCGTGACGAGTTCGACTGCCCGCGGCTGGTCGTCAAGGCCGCACACCACCACTTCGTCGAGTCCGCGCCCGGCCGGCTGAACGGCGTCTTCCCCGTCGTCGTCGACCGGCAGGCCCTGTCCGCCGGGCCGAGTCCCGGGCCGCCCGTGATCGTGCAGGAGTACGTCGAGCACGAGGCCGAGCTGCGCGTCTACTACGCGGCCGGCCGGATCCACGCCTTCCAGGTCGGCAAGGACGCACCCGCCGACCCCTGGCTTGCCCCCGACCGGCTGGACGTCCGCCCCGTGGCGCCGCCCCCGGCGGTGGTCGCAGCCACCAGGACCCTCGCCACGGCGATGTCGCTCCGGTACGGCGCGTTCGACTTCCTGATCAGCGCCGGCGAGCCGGTCTTCCTGGAGGTCAACCCCGACGGCGACTGGCGCTGGGCCGAGCAACGGACCCACACCGAGCCCGTCACCGTCGCAGTGGCCGCCATGCTCGCCGACCTGCACCGCGAGGCGTCGCCGTTGCCGGGGGAGTTCGACCTGCTCGGGTTCCTGTCCGGGCCGGGCTTTGCCTGAGCGGCCGAATAGGCGTAGTGTTACCTGGTCGCTCGACAGGGAGCACCGGACACGCATCGGCGCGGACGGTCCCGTAGCGGCCAATCCCTAGAAACATCACTCCCGGTTCGGGCTGGGTCGTGCTTTGCCTTTTTCGGTGGTGCGGCTCGGGTCTTATTCGGCGTGTCCGTTTATATGGATTGCGGCCGGATTCGCTTCTCGGAGCGGGGATGGGCTAGAGTTTGAAACGTCGGACGGGGCGTCAAGCCGCAGAAGACACCAGCGAGTTGGATGAACGAAGCGCCGGAAACGGAGCGGAGAACATCTGATAAGCTGGGAACACGAAAGAACGAAGCGCCCGGAGGGCCCGCTGGAAGGCGGTCCGAAGGAAGTGTCCGTTCCTTGAGAACTCAACAGCGTGCCAAAAGTCAAC
>NZ_JBHJUK010000110.1:0-30091 GCF_042266225.1 Kitasatospora sp. NPDC056181 | reverse complement strand
CTGGTCGCCACCCACGACCAGACCCTCATGGGACTCGCCGACCGCGTCATCGAGCTCCGCGACGGCACACTGGCCGAAGAGGCCTGAGCGGGCCGAGGTGCGGGTGGCGCCGGGGGCTACCCCCACAGCGCCCTGAACGCTGCCCGCACCGCCCGCACCGCCCGCACCGCCCGCACCGCGGATCGTGGGGTCGGATGCCACCGGGCCGAAGACGTCGGAATCGGCCCGTGGCACGGCGACATCCGCGAGACGGTCCCCGCCAGGACCGCCGAGGCCGCCGGCGTCACCCCGTCCAGGCCGGGCTTGCGAGCCGCCCCGGCCTGTGAGACCACTCGAACGGTCATCGCTCCCGACACGAAAACGCGGGTGGCACCCGATATGCTTCCTCACCTGGGAGGTGCCTCCGACCGGAGTGGGAAACAAGGGCCTCGACAATCCTCATTCCTGCTGGTCGTGGGCACTTTCGTTTTGCCTGACCACCTGTCGGACACCACATTTCATGACGTGACGATGGGGTGAATGCGATGCCTCTTGAGGGCGAGTACGAGCCGAGTCCGGCGCAGTGGGTGCGCGATCAGGTCGAGCTGTACGAGAGTTCGGGCGGCACCCAGGGATTGACACTCTGGGACACGGGCCTGCCCGTCGTCATTCTCACGACGCGCGGCGCGAAGAGCGGCAAGATCCGCAAGACCCCGTTGATGCGCGTGGAGCACGAGGGGCGGTACGCGGCCGTGGCCTCGAAGGGCGGCTTCCCACGTCACCCGGTCTGGTACTTCAACGTCAAGTCCGACCCGCACGTCGAGCTCCAGGACGGGCCCGTACGGCAGGACATGACGGCCCGGGAGGTGACTGGGGACGAGAAGGCCGAATGGTGGGAGCGCGCGGTCGCCGCGTATCCGCCGTACGCCGAATATCAGGAGAAGACCGACCGTGTGATCCCGGTCTTCGTTCTGGAGCCCGCAAGCGGATAGGACCCGACGCTTCCTCACCTGGGAAGTGCCTCCGGCCGGTACGCGAACAAGGACTCGACTTGTCGTTCAACGTCCGGCTTCGAACAGGTGAGCCCGGTGATCACTCGCCTGCCCAACCATCGGCCTGCACACGGCGCACCGGGTGCGGGCTCCGCGCCAACGGGCATCAGCTTTCCGCGAGGAGGATTTCCTTCAATTCGCTCAGGCTGTCGATCCGGTAAGTAGCCTGGGAGAAGTCGTCCGCCTTCGTGAACTCGTTGTAGACGATGGCGCAGTCGATTCCAGCGGCCACCGCCGAGGTCAGTCCCCTGGCTGAATCCTCCACGACGAGGGTCTCTTGCGCGGTGGCACCGAAGCGTTTCAGCCCGGCCAGGTACGGTTCCGGGTTCGGCTTGGCGAGTTCGTAGTCCTCTCGCACAATGACGAAATCCATGAACTGCCTGATTCGGCGCTTCTCGTGGATGATGTCAAAGTCGGCCCGCTTCGCGGTCGTCACGATGGCCATGCGGGCATACCTCGACAGTTCGGCGAGAGTGTCGACGACGCAGTCGATCTCGATGGCCTCGGTCCGCAAGTACTCCTGGTAGTAGCCGTTACGGGCCTCGCGAACCCGGATGAGGGTCCGGTCGTCGATGCCAGCCGCCCTGGCCTGACCCCAAGAGCCCGCCCCCCGGGCCATGTCCCGGAGGTACTGATCCTTGTCCAGCCTGAAACCGGCCTCCGCCAGGGCGCGTTCTGCGGATCTGAAATACCAGAACTCGGTGTCGACCAGGACACCGTCGTGATCGAAGAGTATGAATTTCTTCACGACATCATTCCTTCCCGGCGGCCGCGACGGACCGCGCGCCCCCGCGGATCGTACGGCGCCAGCTCGTATCGGTCAGCTGGAGCCGTTCGCCGAACAGGTGTATTCATGCTCCTACCCGGAGGTGCCAGGCCCTCACCCATGCATGAAGAAAACTGCCGGCTTCGCTGCACTGTGCTGTGGGCTTCGGTTTGCACGCGCTGGTGAGAGGGCTTTCGTGTGGAGGTTCCTGACCCCACGTCGGACCCGGGCGGGGGTGAGCTTGTTCGGTTCCGCCGGTCGCCTCCCAGGGCCGGCGGGAGGCCGGCGACCGGCGGCGGGGCGAGGCGGAGCTGAGTGTGCGCTGCGATCACCAGCCACGTCCAGCGGTCGGTCACCGCCGAGTCGCGCATGCGCGGGCCAAGCCGCCCCGCCAACGATCCGGCGATCCGGCGATCCGGCGATCCAGTGCGGCTGAACGCGAGCCGGCACCGTGCGGCGCCGGCACCGTACTTCGTGAAAGCGGCTGACGAACTCACCCGCCATGACCATCGGTGCCACCACGGAGCGAAGCCGCCTCACCAACAGCGGCAAGCAGTTGGAACGGGAACTCCGGATCGGCCTGGCCGATGGTCAACGCGAACCAACGGCCGGTGGACGGCCGCTGCCATACCTGCATACTGCCGGCGACGTTGCTCAGGAAGACGAGCGGCTCGGGCGCCGTGTAGTCGGGGTCCGGATGGTCGAAGCCGAGGTACGGCCACAGGTCCACCGACGTCGGACTGCCCCATCGACCGGTCAAAGTCGCAGTCAGCACGACGAGGTCGACCTCCAGCTCTTGCTCGGCCGCCTCGACGACCTCCTCGCTCCGGTCGTCCCAGAAGTCCTGGCTCTCCCGGAGCACGGCCAGGTGATAGCCGGGCCCGCTCCAACCGCCTTCCCTCCCCGGGTTCTCATCTTGGCGAGGGAACGGCAGGTCGATCAGGTTCTCGATGATCGACAGCTGGTCATCAGCGGAACCTGCCGCCCCGTGTTGACTCGACATGGTCGAAGCCTAGTCAGCGGCACCCGTCGCGTTGACAAGGGGCATTGAGAAGTCTGGATCGGCTGGTCAACACCGGCCACCAGGTCACCATCAACGGCCCCGACCAGCGACCGGACGAACGCCCCGAGCCACCCCACCTCGGCCGACGCTGTCGCATCCGGTTGGCCCGGTGCGGACGCGGCACAGCGCAGCGCGGCGATGCCTTGGTGGCCTGCCCGACGGGCCCCGGTGGCGGGCTGCGGGGCGGTCCGTTCCTCGAAATCCATACCGGACGGTCAGATGTCCATGCTCTAATGCGCTGTCACACCGTCCGTGTACAACATCCGAAGCGGGAGCGAGACCGACCGATGAGTGCCACCTGCCCCCAGTGCGCCGAATCCGACCAGGCTGTGGGCGTGCCGCACGCCTTGGCCGACACCGCCGACCCGCTCGACGAGGCGGCGCGCAGTCTGCTCTCGCCGCCGCCCGCGCCGGGGCCGGCGGCGGTCAAGCGCAGCGGGGCCGCCACCGTGATCTACGCCGCGGCGGGGCTGTTCGCCGTCGTCGGGCTGATGGGGATGGCGACGGGTGGCCAGGATGTGGAGGGCGCCGATCCCGGTTACAGCGCGGGCTACTACCTGGGGGCGGTCGCTGTACCTGTGCTCGCGGCACTGGTGGGGCTGGTCGTGCAGCTGGCGACGAAGCAGCGGCGGGTCCGGACGGCCGAGGCCGGGGTCGCGGCGCAGCGGGCGGCCTGGGAACAGCGCCACAAGGTCTGGCAGGCGGCCTGGCTCTGCCGGCGGTGCCGGGTGGGCTTCTTCCCGGAGGGGGCGATCCGCCCGGACGTCCCCGCTTCGGCGGCCGTACCGGTGACGGAGCTCCCGATGTGGGTGACGACGACCGCCGAGCGGGTGCTCGGCGCACCGGGGCCGGCCGTGGCACGCTGACCCCGGCCGCCCTTCAGCAGCAGCACCGTGCGGTTGCGCCGGGCCTCGCGGCTGACGGTCGAGGTACTGAAGTGGTGCCGAACTCAAGGGGGGCGCAGGGCCTCGCAGGTCGGCAGCAGGCTTCAGGGGGCTTTGAAGAGCAGGGGGAACCCCAGGGCGAGCCAGGGCTTGCGGCCCCAGGCGAGGACCTTGCCGCGGGCCAGCACGGCGGTCGGGTTGCACCGGCCGAGGGCGAGCAGCAGGAAGGTCACGGGCTCGGTGAGGATTGTGCAGTCGAGCCGGTCCGCGAGGCCCGGGGAGACCTCGGCGACGCCGTCGCGGAAGGTCACCGTGAAGCGGGCACCGCCGCGTACCCGCAGGCCGTAGCGGGCGGTGTGACCGGCGGCCGAACGGGCGTCGACCACCCACGGCATGGCGGTCGTCAGGAACGGAAGGGTCAGTCCCACCCGGTCGCGGTCGACCATGTGCGGCCGCCGCAGCGCGACGGCCAGGTCGTACCCGTGGCCGAGCATGTGGGTGAGCAGGTACGAGGCCAGCGTGGCGAGGTCCATCGGTCCGAGCGGGGTCACCACCGGGGCTGACGCCGGCCGCTCGGCGCAGGCCTCGGTGAAGGCGCGGGCGTGCCGGACGATCTCCTCGGCGAGGACCGTCGCGTCTCGCTCGGGGAAGGCGGCGAGGGACGCCGCGTTGGCCGCGGCCAGGCTGTCCGGCGTCCCGTCGCCGTAGGTCCTTTGCTCGCCCGCGGCCAGTGCGGCCATCAGCTCGTTGGCCAGGGCGAGATGGGCGGCCGCCTCGCCCACGGTCCACTGTGCCCCGGGGATCGGCCGGCCGGTGTCGGGACGGTCGCGGAGCAGTGCCGCGATGTCCTCGGCCACGCCGAGGACGGCGTCGAGGAGCGCGGTGTGCACGGAGTCCCGCGGGACCGGGGCAGGGATCATGGTGGTGAATCGTGGACCACCCCCGCCCCGCTGTCCAGAGTTCCGGCGGAACTGATTACTTGCGGGTAGGCCCGGTGGCCCCGCCCGTGAGACTGCGCGTGACTCCGCCCGTGACACCGCCGGCGAGGAGGGCGTCGGCGAGGAGGGCGTCGGTGCCGGTGACGGTGACGCCCAGGGCACGGAACGCCTGCAGGGCGGCGACGTGGCCGGCGGCGGAGAGGGCGGTGACGGCGTCCTCGACCACGGTGGTGGGGTGACCGAGGGCCACGGCGGTGCGGACGGTCTCGCCGACGCCGTACTCGGTGGCGATTCCCGCGACGACGAGGGAGGTGGCGCCGAGGCGGCTCAGCCGGTCGGCGAGGTCGGTGCCCGCGAAGGCGTCGATGCCGTACTTGGTGACCACCTCGTTGCCGGGGCGGGTGTCCACCTCGGCGGCGAAGCGGTTGACGTGGGAGTCGGGGCCGCCGTCGCTGCCGTCCGTCCGGGCGTGGCGGACCAGGACCACCGGCAGTCCGGCGGCTTCGAAGGCGGTCTTCAGCCGGGCGGCGGAGCGGACCACGGCCGCGCCGGTCAGCGGCGTGGCGGGGCGGTCGACGATCCACTGCTGGAGGTCCACGAGCACCAGGACGGTGCCAGGGGCGGGGCTGGTCGGGGTGTCGGTCATCGAGACTCCTCGGGGTGGGGCGGCGGGTGGTTACTTGTCGGCGGTGAGCTTGCCGGCGTGGGCCCAGTCCTCGCCCTGGTACTCCTGGATCCAGACGAAGACGCTCTCCGCCGGGACCTCCAGGGCCTCCACGAACGCCTCGGTGATCTTCTTGACCAGCTCGCGCTTCTGCTCGACCTTGCGCGGGCCCTGCTGGATGGTGACGACGGGCATCTTCGGCTCCTCGGTCCTCGGTCTTCGGTCCTCGGTCGGGACCTCTCCTGCGGGATTCCTCCCGCCGGGAACCAGTCCACCGGATCGCGGGCCGCGCACCCAGACCCGATTTCGGCTGGCAGCGATCACGAATCCTGATCGTCCCAGCTCACGGGCTCGGTCCGGCAGGCGTCCAGGAGCAGCCGCGGGACCGGGTCGGCGCGGCGCACGGCGAGCGCCGTCGGCAGCGCCAGCGGTCTGCGGGGCGAACGGAAGACGATCCGGCGGGTGCTCGCCGTCCGCGCGTTCGCGGCGTAGACCACCGTCCACATCGGCGCCCCCGTGCCGATGGCGGCCAGGGTGTCCTGGAGGGAGCCGGTGGACGGGCCGAGGACGGGGCGGAAGCCGGCCTCCTGGCAGGCGGACACGACGAGGTCGACCAGCGCGGGATGGTTCGACCGCTCGGTGAGCCGGAGTGGAAGCTCGGCGAGCTCGGACAGGTCGATCACGGGGTGCACGGCCTGCGGGTGCCGCGCGGGCAGGGCGAGGACCAACTCGTCGTGCCAGACCGGCAGGAAGCGCAGAGCGGGGTCGGACTCCGGGATCGCGCCCCGGACGAAGGCGGCGTCCAGCCGCCCGTCCGCGAGCCGGGCGAGCCGGTCCCCGACCGGGGCGGATTGCAGCTCGACGCGGGTGCCGGGGGCGTGCTGCTGGTACGCGTCCAGGATGGCGTCGAGGCGTTCGCCGAGGCCGGTGACGGTTCCGAGCCGGAGCGTGCCGGGCGAGACGAGACCGGCGGCGACGGCCCGGGCGGCGGCCTCGGCGGCCAGCACGTTCCTGGCCGCCGGAAGGAAGCGCTCGCCGGCGGGCGTCAGCCGCACGTACCGGGGTGACCGGTCGAACAGTTCGACCTTCAACTCCCGTTCCAGGCGCCGAACCTGCTGGCTCACCGCGGGCTGGCCCAGCAGCAGCCGCTCGGCCGCCCGGCCGAAGTGCAGCTCCTCGGCGACGGCGACGAAGCAGCGAAGCTGTCGTAGCTCCATGGGACCCCCCGCTCGGTGTGTCGACGGCCCATCGTCGCAGGGCCCCGCGGGCGGGCCGCGCGCACCTGCCCACCGAGGGCGGCACCCGATCGCCGGCACCTGTGCACCGGGGGGCGGAGCCCGATCGCCAACCGGCGGGTTGGCGGCTTCGTATGCTGGGCGCATGGCATGGGACACCGCGAAGACCAAGAGACTGCTCCTCGACGCCGCCGTGGAGGAGTTCGCCGCGCACGGCCCCGAGGGCGCGCGGATCGACCGGATCGCGGCCTCGGCCGGGGTCAACAAGGAGCGGATCTACCCCTACTTCGGCGGAAAGCGGCAGCTGTTCGCCGCCGTGGTCGAGCGTGAGCTGGAGCAGCTCGCCGGCGCCGTGCCGATGGAGGGGGCGGACGGGCGGGCCGTGGACCTTCCGGAGTACGCCGGCCGGGTGTTCGACTACCACCTCGCCCATCCGCACCTGCTGCGCCTGCTGCAGTGGGAGGCCCTCTGCGGCGACGCCGCCGCTCCGGTGGCGGGTGAGGAGCGGCGGGCCGCCTACTACGCCGAGAAGGTCGCCGCGGTCTCCCGCGCCCGCCGGGAGCCGGACGGCGGGGCGGGGGCCGGGGCGGGGACCGGGGCGCAGCTCCCGCCCGCGGAGCTGTTGTACGCCGTCGTCGCGCTCGCCGGCTCGCAGTTCGCCGCACCGCAGCTCGCCCGGATGATCCTGGGCGGGGCGGTCGGCGAGGACCCAACCGCGCGGCGGGCCGCCGTCGTGGACCTGGTGCGCAGGCTGGCGCTCTGACCCTTCTTCAACCCCATTTCCAACTTGGCAGTTGGATATGGGGGCCTGGTCGCACTACCATCCAACTCGTCAGTTGGAATTGCACCGACCAAGGAGCCAGACCATGACCGCCACCCCCGCGCGCCCGAACGCCGCCCTCGTCCTGATCGAGTTCCAGCGCGAGTGGCTCGACCCCGAGCACGGCCGGCTCAACCACCTCGTCGAGGACCGCGACCTGCTCGACACCGCGGTCGGCGGCGCGGCCGCCGCGCTGGCCGCCGCCCGTGCGCACGGCGTCCCCGTCGTGCACGTGCCTCTCGTCCTCACCCCGGGCGCTCCGGAGCTCGAGGGCTGGACCCCGGCGCGGCTCGGCCTGCGCGCGGCGATCCCCCGGGCCGGCACCTGGATCCGCGGCAGCGCCGGCGCCGAGTTCGCCGAGGCCTTCCGGCCCTCCCCCGGCGAACCGGTCGTACGCGGACGCGCGGGCGCCAGTGCCTTCGCCGGCTCCTCCGACCTCGACCTGATCCTGCGCCGGCTCGGCGTCACCGACCTGTACCTGGCGGGCTTCGCCACCCACGTGTGCGTCGAGTCGACCCTGCGCGAGGCCCACGACCGCGGCTACACCGCGCACGTCATCCACGACGCCTGTGCGGCCTTCAACCGCGCCCAGCAGGACCACGTCCGCGAGCACGTGATCCACCACTTCGGCGGCGAGACCGATGCCGCCGCCTTCACCGCCTCGCTCGACGCCGCAGCCACAGCCGCAGCCGCCTGACATCCCTCGGGAACAGACGGCCGACCATCCGTCAAGAATCCCGTGCCGCAGCCCCCCTGTGGTTCCGGGCAGCCGACGGGCCGGTTGAGAACTCCGTACCGACGCGTCGGTCACCCCTCCTCCGTCACCCCTCCTCGGCGGCCGCCGGGCGGCGGAGCCGTCGCAGGTACGGGTCGTAGGAGGGGCGGGGCTCCAGCCTGACCCTGGCGTCCACGCAGACGGCCCCGTCGGGCCAGGCGATGACGGGGTTGAGGTCGGCCTCGACGAGTTCCGGGACGTCGGCGGCCAGCCGGGAGAGCCGGGCGAGTACCGACCGCACCGCGGGGAGGTCGACCCCGGGCGCCCCCGGGTACCCGGACAGCAGCGGTGCGCCGCGCAGGTCGGCGACCATGGTGGTGAGGTCCCGTTCGGTGAGCGGGGCGAGGCGGGCGACGCGGTCGTCCAGCACCTCGGTGGCGGTGCCGCCCATGCCGAGGAGCACGAGGGGGCCGAAGACGCGGTCCTGGACGACGCCCGCCAGCAGTTCGACGCCGGGTGCGGCCATCGGCTGCACCACCGCGCCGGCCAGCTCCGCCCCGAAGGACTCCTCGAACTCGCGGTAGGCGGAACGGACTTCGGATTCCGTCCGGAGACCGGTCCGGACCGCGCCCGCCGCGCTCTTGTGGACCTGGCCCGGCCAGTACGCCTTCAACGCCACCGCGCCCTCGTGCCCGAGGCGGCGCATCGCCCGGGCGGCGATGACGGCGGTGCGCTCGTCCCGCGCCCAGACCGAGGTGGTCAGCGGAAGGCCGTGGCTTTCGAGGAGATCGGCGGTGCCCACCGGGTCGAGCCAGCCGCCGGCGGGATTGGCCGCGAGGAAGCCGGCCACCAGGCTGCGGGCGGTCCTGAGGTCGCAGCCCGGGGCGTCGGCGTCCTCACTGACGGGCTCGGCCAGCCAGCGGGCGCGGTCCCGGGCGTGGGCGAGGGCCCGGGCGGCGGCGACCGTGTCCGAGTACACGGGCAGCCGGTTGCCGTCGGCGCAGGTCAGATGGCGGACGGGGACCTCCTGGTCGGGCAGGACGGCCGCGATCGGGATGCGGCGCCGGGCCGGGCCGTCCAGCAGGGCGCGGACGGGGTCGTGAGCGGCGTCGGTGGCGAGCGCGGTCGGCACCAGGCAGACCAGCAGGGCGTCCACGGCCCGGCTCTGTTCCACCTTCTCCAGGAGCCGGGCGAGTTCGGCGGGGCCGACGGCGGCCGTGGTGTCGACGGGGTTCCGGGCGCCGGCCCCCTCGGGGAGCAACTCCTCCAGCTCGCCCGACAGTTCGGGGAGGATCAGCCCGGCGTCCGCGAGCGCGTCGGCGGCCAGGATGCCGATGCCGCCGGCGTTGGACACCACCGCGACCGCGCCGCGCGGATCCGGCAGCGGCTGCGCGTGCAACAGCGCCGCGGTGTCCACGAGTTCGCCGATGCTGCGGGTCGCGGTGATCCCGGCCTGACGGAACAGCGCCTCGCGGACCACCGTGGGGGTGGCCGCCGCCGCGGTGTGCGAGGCCGCACCCCGGCGCCCGGCGGCCGAGCGCCCGGCGTCGACGGTCAGCACCGGCAGCCTGCGGGTGACCCGGCGGGCGGTCCGGGCGAAGGCGCGCGGGCCGCCGAAGGACTCCAGGTGCAGCAGGGCGAGATCGGTGCGGCCGTCCCCCTCCCACCACTGGAGCAGGTCGTTGCCGCTGACGTCGTACTTGTCGCCGAGCGACACGAAGCTCGACACCCCGATGCCCAGCCAGGCCAGCCGCTTCAGGAGGGCGATCCCGACGCCACCGCTCTGCACCGCCACCCCCGCGGTGCCGGGAAGCGGGAAGGCCCCACCGAACTCGGCGTCCAGCCGGACGGCGGGATCGGTCTGCGCGATACCGAGGCTGTTCGGTCCGACCAGGCGCATGCTGTGCTCACGGCAGGCGTGCACCAACCGCCGCGCATCCTCGGCCCCGAGGCCCGACGCGAGCACCACCAGGGCCCGGACACCGGCCCGTCCGCACTCCTCGGCCACGCCCGCCACCGCCGGCGCCGGCACGGCCAGCACCGCGAGGTCCGGCACGGCCGGCAGCGCGCCCACCGACGGGTACACGGGCTCGCCGTCGATCGACCCGGCCCGCGGGTTCACCGCCATCACGGGCCCGGGGAACCCGCCCTGCCGGATCTTCGCGAGCACCGTCCTGCCGACCGAATCCGCCCTGCGGGACACGCCGACCACCGCGACCGACCCCGGCCGCAGCAGCGCGCCGAGGCTGGCGACGTCGGCGCGGCGGCCGCGTTCGTCGACCGCCGCGCGGTAGTGCTCGTCCGATTCGTCGAGGGGCACCCGCACCCGGATCTCGCCCCGGTCGAGCCGCCGGTGCACGGGCAGGCCGAGACCGGCGAAGACCTTGTGGACGCCACGGTTGCCGGCCAGGGTGTCGGCCTCGAAGACACGCACGCCCCGGCCACGTGCCGCGTGTATCAGGTGTTCCAGCAGGAGCGTCGCGGCGCCCCGTCGTTGCCACCGGTCGGCGACCACCAGCGCCAGCTCGCCGGTCTGCGGACGGTCCTCGGGGATCTCGCAGTCGGCCTCGCCGATCAGCTCCTCACCCGCCCACGCGCCCAGGGAGAGCAGCCGCTCCCCCGGTTCCCCGCAGAGCCGGTCCGCGGCGAGCCGCGGCGCGTTGCGGCTGACGCCGAAGAAACGCAGCCGCCGGCTCTCGTCGGACATCCGGTTGGCGTGCAGGTCCAGGACGGCCTCGCGGTCCTGCGGGCCGAGCGGGCGGATCACGACGGTCGTGCCGTCCGCGAGCAGCGCCTCGGCGGTGGTCCGGCGAAAGTGGGCGATCGACATGTCGGCTCTCCTCGGCACCCGGTTCTGCGCCCTCCAGCCTGCTCCCCTGCGCCCACCCCGGGTAGGGCCGACCGGCCCCCGCCACCGGGCCACCGGGCCACCGGGCGCAGCCGGCGGACGGCCAGACCCGGCCACAGGGCCCCACCGGACGGACGCCCCGGCCCGGCAGGTCCGGCGTGCCGTCCCGGCCGCCCCGGCCGCCCCGGCCCGGACGGCAGCCGACGGACCACGGCCGCTGAGCGCCCCGGCGGCGCGTTGCGCAGACTGGGAGCAGGACGGCAACGCGGAGGTGGCCTCGTGGCAGCGGACACATCCACCCGGTCCGGGCCCGCGTACCCGGCGATGCCGGACCCGTGGACCCTCCGTTACGAGGGCTTCGACCCCGCCGAGGAGGGCCTGCGGGAGACGCTCTGCGCGGTGGGCAACGGCTACCTGGTCACGCGCGGCGCCGCCCCCGAATCCGTCGCGGACGGTGTCCACTACCCCGGCACGTACCTGGCGGGCTGCTACGACCGCGCGTCCTCGACGGTCGCGGGCCGGGTGGTCACCAACGAGGACCTGGTCAACTGTCCGAACTGGCTGCCGCTGACCTTCCGCCCCGCCGGTGGCGACTGGTTCACCGGACCGCCGGCCGAGCAGAGCGTCGAACTGGACCTGCGGCGGGGCGTCCTGACCAGGCGCGCCCTGGTCGTGGACACCGCGGGACGACGGACCCGGCTGGTCCAGCGCCGCCTGGCCAGCCAGGCACGGCCCCACCTGGCCGCCCTGGAGAGCACCATCACGCCCGAGAACTGGTCCGGGCCGGTCGAGATCCGCTCGGCGCTGGACGGCGCCGTCGCCAACACCGGCGTCACCCGCTACCGGGCCCTCACCGGCAGCCACCTCGTACCGGCCGGCGAGGGTGCGGACGAGGACGGCCTGATCTGGCTGGAGGTCGCCGCCGCCGGCTCGCCGCTGCGCATCGCGCTCGCCGCCCGCACCCGCGTGCGCGGTGCCGGGGGACCCCTGCCGACCGTGCAGGAACTCGGGCCGGGCCGGGCGGCACAGACCGTCACGGCCGTCGCCGAACCGGGCCGGCCGGTGACCGTCGAGAAGACCGTGGCGGTCCACACCTCCCACGACCCGGCGACCGGGACGCCCCTGCGCTCCTCCCGGCTGCTGGCCGCGCAGGCGCCCGGGTTCGACCAGCTGCTGGACGAACACGGGATCCGCTGGGGCGAGTTGTGGCACCGCTGCCGGATCGAGGCGGACTTCGACGGCGCCGGCCCCCTGCACCTCAACCTGTTCCACCTCCTCCAGGCCTACTCGGAGCACTCCGCCGATCTGGACGTCGGCGTACCGGCCCGCGGCCTGCACGGCGAGGCCTACCGCGGCCACGTGTTCTGGGACGAGCTGTTCGTCCTCCAGGTGCTCAACCTGCGGTTCCCCGAACTCGCCCGGGCCGTGCTGCGCTACCGCCACCGCCGTCTGGAGGCGGCCCGGCAGGCCGCCCGCGACGCCGGCCTGCGCGGCGCCATGTACCCCTGGCAGAGCGGGAGCGACGGCCGCGAGGAGTCCCAGCTGCTGCACCTCAACCCGCTCTCGGGGCGCTGGCTCCCCGACCACACCCACCTCCAGCGGCACGTCGGCTCGGCCGTCGCCTACAACATCTGGCAGTACTACCAGGCCACGAACGACCTGGACTTCCTCGCCGGTGCGGGTGCCGAGATGCTGCTGGAGATCGCCCGGTTCTGGGCCTCCGCAGCCTCCTACGACCCCGCCCGGGAGCGGTGGTCGATCCGGGGAGTGCTCGGTCCCGACGAGTACCACGACGCCTACCCGTGGGCCACCGGGCCGGGGCTGGACGACAACGCCTACACGAACGTCCTGGCCTCCTGGGTACTGGCGCGCGCATTCGACACCCTCCGCGTCCTGCCCGGGTACCGGCGCGACGAGCTACTGGAACGCCTGGCGCTCGACGACACCGAGCTCGGCCGCTGGCAGGAAGTCGGACGGCGCCTGCACGTGCCGTTCCACAGCGGGGTGGTCAGCCAGTTCGAGGGGTACGAACGGCTCGCCGAGCTCGACTGGGCGGCCTACCGCCGCCGCTACCCCGACCTGCGCCGGCTCGACCGGCTCCTGGAGGCCGAGGGCGACACCGTCAACCGGTACCAGGCGTCGAAACAGGCGGACGCGCTGATGCTCTGGTACCTCTTCTCCGCCCGCGAGGTCCGCGCCCTGCTCCGGCGGCTCGGCTACCCCGCCCGGCACGAACTCCAGCGCCGCACCACCACGTACTACCTGAAGCGCACCGTGCACGGCTCCTCGCTCAGCTCGGTGGTGCACGCCTGGGTGCTCACCCGCTCCGACCGCCGGGCCTCCTGGGGGTACTTCCGCGACGCGCTCGTGGCCGACCTCCAGGACGGCCGGCACGGGACCACCTCGGAGGGCGTCCACCTCGGCGCGATGGCCGGCGCGGTCGACCTGCTCCAGCGCTGCTACACCGGGCTGGAGATCCGCGAGGACGCGATCTGGCTCGACCCCCATCTCCCGTCCGCCCTGCGGAGGTTGGAACTGGAACTGCGCTACCGCGGCCACTGGGGCATCGTCGTCACCACGGGCCACCGGGAGGTGACGGTGAGCCTCCGGGAGAGCCGGCAGGAACCCGTCCGGGTCCGCCTCCGGGGCAGGTCGGCCACCGTGGCACCCGGCGAGACCCGCGTCTTCCGCCTCTGACCCCGACCCCGAATCTGACTCCGGCCCCGTCCCCGGTCCTCGCCCCGGCCCCGGCCGGACGGCACCGCGCCGACGCCCCGGCCCCTCCCGCGTCGAGGACCTTGCGCGGGAAGGGCCGGCGCCGCCACACGCCCTGGGTCACGCCCCGCACGCGACGGCCCGGCCACCGGCGGAGGCGTCAGGGCCGGTTGCCGGCCGGCTACCGGCCGGCGTGGTGGACGAAGCGGTAGGTGTCGCGGTCGAGTTCGGTGACCTCGACGCAGATCGCCGCCGGGACGGCGATGCGGGCCTGGAGGACCGCGAGCACCCGGGCGGTCAGTTCGGCCCGCTGCTCGGTGGTGCGGCCGGCCAGGATCTTGATCTGCGCCAGCACCAGGGCCTCACCCGTGCTCCCGTCGCCGACCGCGTACCGCGCGGCCGGGCGGAACAGGGTCTTGCAGTCCGCCACCTTGGTGTCGATCACCTCGGTGATGAGCTGGTGGACCTCCGCGGCGAGGCCCGCCTGGTCGAAGTCGAGTTCCGGCGAGTGGTCGATCAGGATCTGCGGCACGGGAGCCTCCTACGGGACGGGACGGGACCGGACGAACAACCGGACGGGCCGGACCTCCGGCCCCGACGGCACGGACGACATCCGCGACGCTATCGCGCGCCGCCGTGCACCCGGCGGGCGGGATCCCCCGGTGTGACGCGGCATCACCCGGCGATCCGGTAGTGGTAGCCGTGCGAGCCCCGGAACCCGACCCGCTCGTACAGCCGCCGCGCGGGCGCGTGCTCCTCGTCCGCCATCACCTGGAGGTAGAGCCGCTCCGCCCCCCTGGCCGCGGCCCAGCGGGCGCCGACGTGCAGGACGGCGGTGGCGATGCCCTCGCGCCGGTGGTCCGGGTGGGTGGCCATGCAGAACACCCCGGCGTAGGCGGGGTCCGACGCCGCCACGAAGAGGCCGATACCCACGACCGCGCCGTCGCGTTCGACGCTCAGGTAGGCGGCCCGGCCGGGGATCCGGGCGAGGACGGCGTCGGCGGCCGCCCGGCCGCCCCCGCCGCCGTCCAGGGCCACGTAGCCGTCCAGCCAGTGCCGGGTGGGCTCCTCGGCGACGGTCACCGCCAGCGGCGCCGACGGGCGGGAACGGGCGATCACGGTCGCTGCCGGCGCGGTCCGCACCAGGGTCGGCGCCTCCCGCCGGTAGCCGCGCCCGGCCAGCGCGGCGTCCAGCTCCGTGTGCTCCTCGGCGGGCGCCACCTGGACGACCACCGGCAGGCCGCGCTCCCGGTAGTACTCCTCCACCCACGGCAGGCCGGCCAGCAGCACCGCCCCGGGAACCAGCGGCAGCGCCGAGTTCGACCGCCGGCGCGGCACGCCCGGCGTGTGGCGCAGCAGCCAGCCGGCCGCCGCGCTCGCCTCGCCCGCGGGCCATGCCGCCGCCGCGTACTGCTCGATCAGAAGCCTGTCGGCCACCGTGTTCTCCTGGGTCGTTCGGGACGGACGAGGCGGATGCGCGCAGGAGTGCACCCGGGGGGTACCGGCAGCATGGCGGACCGTGATCGCTAAGGTCCACCACGGATTGCTTCACAGACCTGTAAGGAACACTGGATGTTGGACCCGGTCCGGCTGATGCTGCTGCGTGAACTCGCCGACCGCGAGACCATGACGGCGGTCGCCGCCGCCTGCGGCTACACCTCCTCCGCCGTCTCCCAGCAACTCGCGGCCCTGGAGCGGGAGGCGGGGGTGCGGTTGCTGGAGCGGGTCGGCCGGCGGGTCCGGCTCACCCCCGAGGGGTGGCGGCTGGTCGCGCACGCGCGGGTCGTCCTGGCGGCGCTGGACGCCGCCGAGCGGGACCTCCTGGCGGCCGGCACCCCCCGCGGGCCGGTCACGCTCGCCTGCTTCTCCACCTTCGCCACCGTCCGGGTCGTCCCGGCGATGGCCGCCGCCCGCGAACGCCACCCCGAGCTGCGGATCTCACTCGTGGAGTCGGAGCCGCCGGAGGCCCTGGACGCGCTGCGCGCCCGGCGCTGCGACCTGGCCGTCCGCTACCGGTACAACCTCACCCCGGCGCCGCCGGAGGAGGGGTTCGCCGCGCACCCGCTGGCCGTCGAACCCGTCCTGCTCGCGCTCCCCGCCGACCACCCGTGCGCCGGTCCGCCCGACACCGCCGTCGACCTGCACCGGCTGGCCGACGAGCCCTGGATCGTCGGCTCGCGGGAGGAGGGCAGCACCACCCTGCTCCGCCGTGCCTGCGCGGTCGCCGGCTTCGCGCCCCGCCTCGGCCACGCGGTCGACGACTACCAGCTCGTCCTGCACCTGGTCGCCCGGGGCCTCGGTGTCGCCCTGGTGCCCGAGCTCGCCGCCCTCGCCCACCGGCCCGGCCCCCGGCTCGCGCTCCGCCCGGTCGCCTCCGTCGGGTTGACCCGCTCGGTCCACGCCCTCACCCACCCCGACCACGCCGCCCGCCCGGCCGTCACCGCCGTCCTGGACCTGCTGCGCGCCGCCTCGTGAGACGCGCCCGCCGGCCGGCCGGGGTCAGTACCCGACGCCCGCAGGCCGCCCGGGGTCAGTACTTGATCCGTTCCCAGCCGCGGCGGGGCGCGCGGGCGGCGGGCTGGTCCGGGTCGCGGCTGCGGTAGACGAGGTAGGGGCGGAAGAGGTACTGGACGGGGGCACTGAACATGTGGACGAGCCGGGTGAAGGGGAGCAGGGCGAACAGGGCGAGGCCGACGACCGCGTGGATCCGGTAGGCGAGCGGGGCACCCGCCATGAGGTCGACGTCGGGCTGGAGGGTGAAGAGGCTGCGGGCCCACGGGGCGATGGTGGCCCGGTAGTCGTACCCCGTGCTCAGCGAGGAGTTCGCCAGTTTGGCGACCAGTCCCAGCACCATCGCGGCCAGCAGCACGACGTACATCAGCTTGTCGTTGCGGGTGGTGGCCCGGAAGACGGCCGCGTTGGTGCGGCGGCGGTACACCAGCACCAGGATCCCGGCCACCGCCAGGAACCCGGCCGCGCAACCGGCGAAGAGCGAGAGCAGGTGGTACGCGTGCTCGTCGAGGCCGATCGCGTCGGTCCACGACGCGGGGACGAACAGGCCCATGAGATGCCCTGCGAGGACGAAGAGGATGCCGTAGTGGAACATCGGCGAGGCGATGTTCAGCAGCCGGGACTCGTACACCTCGGACGAGCGGGTGGTCCACCCGAAGCGGTCGTAGCGGTAGCGCCAGACCAGGCCGGACACCAGCAACGCGACCGCGAGGTACGGCAGGGCGCCCCAGAGGAAGGTGTTCATCGGCGGTCTCCGGTCGCGACGGTCGGAACGAACCCCACGGGCGGCACGAACCCCAAGGGCGGCGCGGACTCCAAGGGCGGCACCGACCCCACCGGCGGAAGGTACCCCACGGACCGGACGGACTCCGCGGGCAGGACGGGGAGCAGGCCCAGGTGGCCGTAGGGCGGCCGGGTGTCCAGACCGACCTGCTCACGCGGCGGGCCGCCACGGGCGAGGGCCTGGGCGGCGGCCCGGTCCTTCGGGGACGGTCCGGGGAGGGTGGCGCAGACGGCCTCCAGCACCCGGGCGTACGGGGTGCCGTGCTCGGCGAGGGCGAGCCGCAGGAGCTCCAGGGCGGGCCGGTGCTCGCGCAGCAGCGCGTCCGAGCCGGTGGCGGCCGTGAACTCCAGCACGGCGGGCAGGAAGTCGGCCAGCTCCTCGCCGGTGAACTCCAGGCCGTACGCCCGGTAGGCGGCCTTGAACCGGACCAGGGCCTCGCCGCGCCGCCGGGTGTCGCCGTCGGTCCACCAGGTCAGGTACAGGCTGTGGCGCTGGGTGAAGTCGAAGGTGTCGGTGTAGTGCGCGGACAGCTCGGCGGCGGACCGGGCGCCCGCCCAGTCCAGGAAGGCGCGCAGCGGCCCGGCGGCCGGGTGGCGGACCGTTCCGAGTGCCTCGTGCAGGAGCGCGAGTCCGGCCGGGGCGTCCCGGTCGGGCCAGCAGAGGCACTCGGCGGCGGCCCTGCGCACCAGTGTGAGGCCGGACGGCGGCGGGCCGCCGGTGTCGTCGGTCACTGCGGGTGGCCCTCCTCGTCGTCGGTCTGGCGTCTGCGCAGGGCGTGGAAGCTCTCGACCGTGACCAGTGGCAGGGACCTCCGGCCGGAGCCCGCGCCGAACGGGCCGTCGGCCCCCTCCCCCGCGCCGTCCAGGTGGTCGAGCCCGCACCCCTGGGGGACGGCGGACTCCTCCAGCCGCCGGGCCTCGGCCTGCGCGGCGGTCGGGATGACGTAGCGGTCCTCGTACTTGGCGATGGCCAGGAGCCGGAAGAGCTCCTCGGTCTGCTCGCCGCTCAGGCCCACCGCGGCGGCGGCCGTGAGGTCCGGCTCGCGGCCGAGGTTGACGGCGCGCATGTACGAGCGCATCGCCGCGAGCCGGTCCAGGGCGGCGCGCACCGGACGGGTGTCACCGGCGGTGAACAGTTCGGCGAGGTACTCGAGGGGGATCCGCAGGGCGTCGATCGCGCCGAAGAGGTTCCCGGCGTCCTCACCGTCGTGGCCGCTCGCGGCGACCTCCTCGACCACCGGGGACAGCGGCGGGATGTACCAGACCATGGGCAGCGTCCGGTACTCCGGGTGCAGCGGCAGCGCCACCCGGTAGGTGCTGATCAGGGTGTGCACGGGCGAGCGGCGGGCGGCCTCGATCCAGTCGTGCGCGATGCCGTCCCGTTCGGCGGCGCGGCGCACCTCGGGGTCCTCCGGGTCGAGGAAGACGTCAAGCTGTGCCTGGTACAGGTCCTGCTCGTCGGCCACCGAAGCGGCGGTGGTGACCCGGTCGGCGTCGTAGAGCACGACGCCGAGGTAGCGCAGCCGGCCGACGCAGGTCTCGGAGCAGACGGTGGGCAGGCCGACCTCGACGCGCGGGTAACAGAAGGTGCACTTCTCGGCCTTGCCGGTGCGGTGGTTGAAGTAGATCTTCTTGTACGGGCAGCCGGTCACGCACTGGCGCCAGCCGCGGCAGCCGTCCTGGTCGACGAGGACGATGCCGTCCTCCGCCCGCTTGTAGATCGCGCCGGAGGGGCAGGCCGCGACGCAGGCCGGGTTGAGGCAGTGCTCGCAGATCCGGGGCAGGTAGAACATGAACGCCTGCTCGAACTCGAAGCGGATCCGCCGGCCCACCTCCTCGCGCATCCGCTCGACGTTGGGGTCCGCGGGCGCGTGTTCGGGGGCGCCGCCGAGGTCGTCGTCCCAGTTGGGCGACCACTCGACCGCCATGGGCCGGCCGGTGACGAGCGAGTGCGGCCTGGCCACCGGGTAGTCCTCGCCGAGCGGGGCGTTGGTGAGGGCGCGGTAGTCGTACGTCCAGGGCTCGTAGTAGTCCTTCAGGGTGGGCAGGACGGGGTTGGCGAAGATCGAGGCCAGTTTGAACAGCCGGCTCCCCTGCCGCAGCTTCAGCCGCCCGCGCCGGTTGAGCTCCCAGCCGCCCCGCCACTTCCGCTGGTCCTCGTAGCGGCGCGGGTAGCCGAGGCCGGGCCGGGTCTCGACGTTGTTGAACCAGACGTACTCCATGCCCTGCCGGTTGGTCCAGGTCTGTTTGCAGGTGACGGAGCAGGTGTGGCACCCGATGCACTTGTCGAGGTTCATCACCATGGCGACCTGGGCCATGACGCGTCCGATGGCGACGGCTTCTCCACGGGGCATCAGTACTGCACCTCCTGGCTGCTGCGGCGGCGGATCACGGTCACCTCGTCGCGCTGGTTGCCCGTCGGGCCCAGGTAGTTGAAGGCCCACGAGAGTTGGGCGTAGCCGCCGATCAGGTGGGTGGGCTTGAGCAGGACCCGGGTCAGCGAGTTGTGGATGCCGCCCCGCCGTCCGGTGGTCTCGGCCCGCGGGACGTTCACGGTCCGTTCCTGGGCGTGGTGCATGTAGACGGTGCCGGCCGGCATCCGGTGCGAGACGACGGCCCGGGCGACCACCACGCCGTTGCGGTTGACGGCCTCGATCCAGTCGTTGTCCCGCACGCCGACGGCCGCGGCGTCCTCGACCGACATCCAGACCACCTGGCCGCCCCGGGAGAGGGCGAGCATGAACAGGTTGTCCTGGTACTCGGAGTGGATGGACCACTTGTTGTGCGGGGTCAGGTAGCGGACCGTCACCTCCCGTTGCCCGTCCGGCCCGAGGGCCGGCTCGCCGAAGAGCCGGCGCATGTCCAGCGGCGGCCGGTACACGGGCAGCGCCTCCCCCAGCTCGTGCATCCAGTCGTGGTCGACGAAGAAGTGCTGCCGGCCGCTGAGGGTGTGCCAGGGCTTGAGGTGTTCGGTGTTGACGGTGAACGGGCTGTAGCGCCGCCCGCCCGCCTCGCTGCCGGACCACTCCGGCGAGGTGATCACGGGGACGGGCGCGGCCTGGGTGTCGGCGTAGCCGACCCGCCGGGCCTCCTGGTCGGCGGCGAGCCCGGCCAGCTCCCGGCCGGTGCGCTCCTCCAGGGCGCGGAAGCCCTGGGTGGCCAGCCGTCCGTTGGTGGTGCCGGACAGCGCGAGGATGGTGTCCGCCGCCTTCACCGCGGTGTCCAGCGCCGGGCGGCCGTCGGCCGGGCCGCCGCGGACGACCCCGTTGAGCTCCCTCAGGTGCTCGATCTCCTCGTCCGGGTGCAGCACCACGCCCTTGGCCGGCAGGCCCAGTTGCTCCGCGAGGGGGCCCAGGGAGGCCATCTTGGCGCCGATCGCCGTGTAGTCGCGTTCGACGACGGTCAGTTGCGGCAGCGTGACCCCGGGCACCGGATCGCACTCGCCCGCCCGCCAGTCCAGGACCACCCCGCCCGGCTGCGCCGTCTCCCCGGGGGTGTCGTGCTGGAGGGGGGTGGCGACCAGGTCGTGCCGGGTGCCGAGGTGCTCGCGGGCGAGTTCGCTGAACCGCCCGGCGATCGCGTGGAAGGCCTCGAAGTCGGTGCGGGCCTGCCAGGGCGGGTCGACGGCCGGGGTGAAGGAATGCACGTACGGGTGCATGTCGGTGGAGGAGAGGTCGTGCTTCTCGTACCAGGTGGCGGCGGGCAGCACGACGTCCGACAGCAGGGTGGAGGAGGTCATCCGGAAGTCCAGCGAGAGCAGCAGGTCGAGCTTCCCCTCGGGCGCCTCGTCGTGCCACCGGACGTCGCGCGGGCGCGCCGGGCCGGGCGCCTCCTCGGCGCGCAGCGAGTGGTGGGTGCCCAGCAGGTGTCGGGCGAAGTACTCGGCGCCCTTGCCGGAGGAGCCGAGCAGGTTGGCCCGCCAGAGGGTCATCACCCGGGGCCAGTTGGCCGGAGCGTCGGGGTCCTCGCAGGCGAAGCCGAGGCGGCCCGCGGCCAGTTCGCCGACCACGTGCTCGCGCGGGTCACGACCCAGGGCGCGGGCCTCGTCCACGAGGTCGAGCGGGTTGCGGTCGAAGGTCGGGTAGGAGGGCATCCAGCCCAGCCGGGCGGACTGGGCCAGCAGGTCGGCGCCGGTCAGCCCGCGGAACCGGCCGGTGCCGAGCGGGGAGGCGAGGACGTCGGCGGAGAAGCCGTCGTAGCGCCACTGGTCGGTGTGCAGGAAGAACCAGCCGGTGCCGATCATCTGCCGGGGCGGGCGCGACCAGTCGGTGGCCCCGGCCAGGGTCGCCCAGCCGGTGGACGGGCGGCACTTCTCCTGGCCGACGTAGTGCGCCCAGCCGCCGCCGTTGCGGCCCTGGCAGCCGGTCAGCGTGAGCAGGGCGAGGAAGCTGCGGTAGATCGTCTCGGAGTGGAACCAGTGGTTCGTCCCGGCGCCCATCAGGATCATGCACCGGCCGCGGGACTCCTCCGCGGTGCGTGCGAACTCCCGGGCGACCCGGATCACCTGGGCGGCGGGGACGGAGGTGTGCCGCTGCTGCCAGGCGGGCGTGCCGGGGCTGTCCGCGTCCTCGTACGAGGCCGGCCACTGCCCCGGCAGGCCGGCGCGGGCGACGCCGTACTGGGCGAGCAGCAGGTCGTGGACGGTGGTGACCAGCGGCCCGTCCGGTCCGCCGAGCCGGGTGGCGGGGACGCCGCGGCGGACGGTCCCGCCGCGGCCCTGGCCGTGCTCGCCGCCCTCGGTGTCGAAGCGCGGCAGCAGCACCTCGACGGGGGTGGCGGCGGTGTCCCCGTACAGCGAGAGCCTCGGTCGCAGGCCCTGGAGGTCCAGGTTCCACCGGCCCTTGCCCGACCCGGTCCACCGGAAGCCGAGCGAGCCGTTGGGCACGGCCGGGCGGCCGGTCGTCTCGTCCAGCACGGTGAGCTTCCACTCGGCTCCCTCGCCGGTGTCGCCCAGGTCGCTCGCCCGGAGGAACTTGTCGGCGGTGAGGGCACCGCCACGCTCGACGAGGGTGACCAGGAACGGCAGGTCGGTGAACTGCCGTACGTAGTCCACGAAGAAGGGCGTCTGCCGGTCGACGAAGAACTCCTTGAGGATCACGTGCCCCATCGCGAACGCGAGCGCCCCGTCCGTGCCCGGGTGCGGGTGCATCCACTCGTCGGCGAACTTGGTGTTGTCCGCGTAGTCCGGGGAGACCGCCACCACCTTCTGGCCCCGGTAGCGGGCCTCGGCCATCCAGTGCGCGTCCGGCGTCCGGGTGACCGGCACGTTGGAGCCCCACATCATCAGGTAGGCCGCGTCCCACCAGTCGCCCGACTCCGGCACGTCGGTCTGGTCCCCGAACACCTGCGGCGAGGCGACCGGCAGGTCCGCGTACCAGTCGTAGAAGGAGAGCATCGGCGCGCCGATGAGCGAGTGGAACCGGGCCCCGGCCGCGTGCGACACCATCGACATGGCGGGGATGGGCGAGAAGCCCGCGATGCGGTCCGGCCCGTGGGTCCTGATGGTGTGGACGTGCGCGGCGGCCACGATCTCCACCGCCTCGTCCCATCCCGCCCGGACCAGACCGCCCTTGCCCCGGGCCCGTTGGTAGGCGCGCCGGCGCTGCGGGTCGGCCTGGATGTCCGCCCAGGCGAGCACCGGGTCCTTGAGACGGCCCAGCGCCTCCCGGTACATCTCCAGCAGCACCCCGCGCACGTACGGGTACCGGACCCGGGTGGGCGAGTAGGTGTACCAGGAGAAGGCGGCGCCGCGGGGGCAGCCGCGCGGTTCGTACTCGGGGCGGTCCGGGCCCACCGACGGGTAGTCGGTGGCCTGCGTCTCCCAGGTGATGATCCCGTCCTTGACGTACACCTTCCACCGGCAGGAGCCCGTGCAGTTGACGCCGTGGGTCGAGTACACGACCTTGTCGTGGCTCCAGCGGTCGCGGTAGAAGGCGTCCGACTGCCGTCCGCCGGTGAGCCGCACGCTGTGCAGGTCGGGGGCCACCGTGCCGCGGCGGAAGAACCGGCCGGCCCGCAGGAGCGCGTCCCCCGGCTCGCTCGTCGGCTCCTGCACCGGACGCCCCTCCGCTTCGTGCACCTGACGCCCCTCCCGTTCGGACCCGGCCGCGGGCCCGATCCCGGCTTCGGCCGTGGACCCGTCGCGGCTTCGGCCGTGGGCCCATCGAATCCGAAACCGGCCGGGTGCGCGCACCGGGTGGTCCCATCGGGTGGTCGGGGCGGCGCAGGGCGCCGGCGGAGCGGTGCCGACTGGCAGGACGGGCGGCCTGACGCTGCGATGGGTCCCATGAACGAGCTCGGCATCCCCCGGTGGGCCGCGCCGCCCCCGGCGACCGGTGCGGTGGTGATGGCGACCGGCATCGTCTCGGTCGGCTTCCGGCTCGCCGGCTTCACGGTGCTTTCGGCGGTGGCCTTCGTCCTGGACTCTGCGCTCTGGCTGTTCCTCGCGGGTGGCTTCGCGGCGCAGGTGGCCGTCGACCGGCGCGAATGGCTGGCCCGGGCGCAGACCCCGCCGGCCCTGACCGCGGTCGCCGCCACCACCGTGCTCGGCGTCCGGCTCCAGTTGGCGGGCTGGACCCCGGCGGCGGCGGTACTGCTCGTCGTCGCCGCGGCGGCCTGGGTGGTGCTGCTCCCGCGGGTCATGCGCCGTCTCGGCCGGCGGATGCCTGGCGCGGCGTTCCTGATCTGCGTGGCCACCCAGGGCCTGGCCGTCCTGGCCGCGGTGCTCGCCCCGCAGGCCGGCGACGGGCTGGCGTGGGCGGCGCTCGTGCTGTTCCTGCTCGGCCTGGGACTCTACGTCGACGCGCTGGTCCGTTTCGACCTCGGCCAGTTGGCGGTCGGGGCCGGTGACCACTGGGTCGCGGGCGGGGCGATGGCCATCTCCGCCCTGGCCGCCTCCAAACTGCTCGCCTCCGGGGCCTGGTCGGGGACAGCGCACACGGCGCTGCGGACGACGACGCTCGTCCTGCTGGGGATCGCCCTCGGCTGGTACCTGGTGCTGGCCTGCTTCGAGGCGGGCCGCCCCCGTCTCCACTACGACCTCCGCCGCTGGTCCACGGTCTTCCCGCTGGGCATGACGGCCGTCGCCGCCCTCTCGGCGGCGGCCGCGGCGCGGGTCTCGTGGCTGGACCCGCTCGGCCGGGTGCTGCTCTGGATCGCGGCGGCGGTCTGGCTGCTGACGGCGTACGGGGCGGTCCGCCGGGCGGCCCGCGCCGCCCGCGAGGCCCGTACGGCGGGGGAACGGGTCTGACACGGAAACCCGGCCTTCCCGACGGGCACCGCCGCCTCGCAGGAACACCGCGTGCTCGACGGGCACCGCCGCCTCACGAAGACCGCGTGCCCGACGGCCCCAACCGTCTTGACGAACTCATGACACTGACGGACCATCATGCTGGCGCGCGCCGCAGTTCCTCCCCTGCTCCGTCCCTACGGATCCCCCACAGGAGGACAGTCATGCGACTGCCCCGCCGAGGGAAGCCCGCCGCGGTCACCGCCGTGCTGCTGGCCCTCGCACTCGCCTCGCCGCTCACCACGCAGGTCGCCGCCCAGCCCGTCGCCGGCGACACCGTCGCCGCGGCCGAAGCCGCGGGCGACACCGCCCGTCAGTACCTCCTCGACGGCCCCCGCACGGTCGCCGAACGCAGCGCCGTCGCCGCCACCGGCGCCTCCGTCGACGCCGTCCGGCCCGACTCGGTGGTGGTCACCGCCACGCCCGCCGAACTCGCCCGCCTGCGCGCGCTCGGCTGGTCCCCCACCGCGCTGCCGGGGCCCCGGTACGGCGTCGAGGACGGCCGGGAGAGCACGGCCGCAGGCCTGTACGACTTCCCGCCCGCCGACTCCGGGTACCACAACTACGCCGAGGCCGCCGCCGACATCGACGCCGTCGTCGCCGCGCATCCCGACATCATGAGCAAGCGCGTGATCGGCACCTCCTACGAGGGCCGCCCGATCGTCGCCGTCAAGATCAGCGACAACGTCGGCACCGACGAGAACGAGCCCGAGGTGCTGTTCACCGCCCACCAGCACGCGCGCGAGCACCTCACCGTCGAGATGGCGCTCTACCTGCTGCACGAGTTCGGCGACAAGTACGCCACCGACAGCCGGATCGCCAACGCCGTCAACAGCCGCGAGATCTGGGTGATCCCCGACCTCAACCCGGACGGCGGCGAGTACGACATCGCCACCGGCCGCTACCGCAGCTGGCGCAAGGACCGCCAGCCCAACGCCGGCAGCCGCAACGTCGGCACCGACCTGAACCGCAACTGGGACTACAAGTGGGGCTGCTGCGGCGGCTCCTCCGGCTCCACCTCCAGCGAGACCTACCGGGGCCCCGCGCCCGAGTCGGCCAAGGAGACCAAGGTGGTCGCCGACTTCGTCCGCTCCCGGGTGGTGGGCGGCAAGCAGCAGATCACCGCGGCCATCGACTTCCACACCTACAGCGAGCTGGTGCTCTGGCCGTTCGGCTGGACCACCGCGGACACGGCCACCGGGATGACCGCCGACGAGGCCAACACCTTCGCCACCCTCGGCCGGAGCATGGCCGGCACCAACGGCTACACGCCCGAACAGTCCAGCGACCTCTACATCACCGACGGCGCGATCGACGACTGGCTGTGGGGCGCGCAGCGGATCTTCGCCTACACCTTCGAGATGTATCCGGGCCCGAACGGCAGCAGCGGCTTCTACCCGCCGGACGAGGTGATCGGACGGGAGACCAGCCGCAACCGCGAGGCCGTGCTGCGGCTGGTGGAGACCGCCGACTGCATGTTCCGGGTGATCGGCAAGCAGCAGCAGTACTGCGGCATCACCACCTGAGCTCCCGGCCCCCGACAGCCCGGCCCCGTCCGTCCGGCGCGCCGCCGCACCCCACGCGGCGGCGTCGCCGACGGGGTCCGCCCGGTCCGCGACACGCGGGCAGGAACGTCCCTGCGCTCCGTACGCGCCGGTCCCCGGTGCAATGGACCGGGAGCCGGCGCACCGTCGAAAGGGGTTTCCGGATGGAGGCAGGGACTGCGGAGCCGGGGCCCGTCCGGGTGCTGGACGTCTCCGGCGCCGCCTACCGTCGTGCCTTCGAGCTGTTCCTCGCCGGCACCGACGAGAAGCCCCGTACCCACGCCCGGCTGGACGAGGTCGTCGCCGGGCTGGAGCACCGCCGGATGTTGCTGGACGTGGGCGCGGGCGAGGGCCGGACCACCGCACACCTGGGCCGGTACTTCGAACGGACGGTGGCCGTCGAGCCCAGTGCCGCGATGCGCGAAAGGCTGCGCCTGGCCTGTCCCGACGCCCTGGTCCTGCCGGAGCCGATCGACGAGGCGCAGCCGCCCGGGCCGGCGGACCTGGTCCACCTCTCGCACGTGCTCTACTACGTGCCGGAGGAGGACTGGCTGCGCACGGTCCGAACGGTCCTCGGGTGGGCGGCGCCCGGCGGCACCCTGTTGGTGATGCTCCAGAACCCGGACAGCCCGTGCATGCGGATGGCCGAGCACTTCACCGGGGTCCGTTACGACCTGCGGCCGCTGGCCGACCGCCTGCGCAAGCGGGAGCCGGCGCACGAGTACGCGCTGGAGACGCTCGACCTCCGTTACCGGGCCGACCGCCTGGACGAGGCGGTGGACGTCGCCGAGTTCATGGTGAACGTGGCCGACCTGGCCACCATGGATCCGCGGCCGGACCGCGCCGAGCTGACCGACTACGTCCGGCGTCACTTCGCCCGGCCGGACGGCTCGTTCGTCATCGGCCACACCCAGGACATGCTGACCGTCCGGCGGCCGCGCCCGGCGGGGTGAGGCCCGCCGGCTGAGGCCCGCGCGAGGACGCGTACGCGAAGACCCCGGCGAGGACGCGGCGCCCGGTGAACCGCACGCGGTGAGGTGGCGGGTCGGCCCGCCCTGCCCCGCCCCGCCCCGCCCGCTGGCGAAGGCGCCAACGTCCGAGTCGGGCAAGGGGGTTGAAGGGGAGGCACCGACGACTCGGCCGGGCCTTCCGGGCGCCCGCCGTTCACTCCCCCGGCCGCTCCCCGGCGGCGTCGCCCGGCCCCTCGGGGCGCCGTCGGCGGCTCCCCCCGCGACTCCCCCGCACCGTCCGCCTCCGGGGGTGGTCGCCCGCAGGACGGTCCGGGGCCGCGCGGCGCCGGACGCACTCCCGGCACGTGACCCGGCCCTTCCGACAGGCCGCGAACGGGTGAAGCATGTCACGGCCTCGCCCCGCCCCGCCGTCGGGTCGGGGCAGGTAGGTTCCTGCGTCCAAGGGGAGGACACTCCCCCTTGGACGCGTTTCCCGCCGTCAACGGTTCCTCCGACGAGAGAGGCACGAGATGTCTGCACAGGACGCCACGCACCACCCCCCGCGGCGCATCGGTGTGGTCGCCGAGTCGGCCACCGGGGAGACCCGCGTCGCCGCGACCCCGTCAACGGTGCGCACGCTGCTCGCGCTCGGCTACGAGGTCGTCGTCGAGTCCGAGGCGGGCGCGGCCGCCGGCTTCACCGACGAGGCCTACACCGAGGCCGGCGCGCACATCGGGGACGCCTGGGCGGGCGACATCGTCCTGAAGGTCAACGCGCCGTCGACCGGGGAGATCGCCCGGTTGCGCGACGGCTCGACCCTGGTCGGCCTGCTCGCCCCGGCGCAGCGGCCGGAACTGCTGGAGGCCCTGTCGGCGCGTCCGGTCACCGCGCTGGCGCTGGACGCGGTGCCGCGGATCTCGCGCGCGCAGTCGATGGACGTGCTCAGCTCGATGGCGAACATCGCCGGGTACCGGGCCGTCATCGAGGCGGCCCACGTGTTCGGCCGGTTCTTCACCGGTCAGGTGACGGCCGCGGGCAAGGTGCCCCCGGCGAAGGTCCTCGTGGCCGGTGCCGGCGTGGCCGGGCTCGCCGCCATCGGCGCCGCCTCCAGCCTGGGGGCGATCGTCCGCGCGACCGACCCCCGGCCGGAGGTCGCCGACCAGGTGAGGTCGTTGCGCGGCGAGTACCTCGCCGTCAACGTCGCCCAGGAGGCGGGCACCGACGGTTACGCCAAGGCGACCTCCGCCGACTACGACCGTGCCGCGGCCGAGCTCTACCACGAGCAGGCCAAGGACGTGGACATCGTCATCACCACCGCGCTGATCCCCGGGCGGCCCGCCCCGCGCCTGCTCACCGCCGCGGACGTGGCGGCGATGAAGCCCGGCAGTGTCATCGTCGACATGGCGGCCGTCCAGGGCGGCAACGTCGAGGGCACCGTCGCGGGCCGCACGGTGGTCACCGACAACGGCGTCACGATCATCGGCTTCACCGATCTCGCGTCCCGGCTGCCCGCACAGGCGTCACAGCTGTTCGGCACCAATCTGGTCAACCTGCTCAAGTTGCTGACGCCCGGCAAGGACGGGCAGTTGGTCATCGACTTCGACGACCCCGTCCAGCGCGCGGTGACCGTGGTCCGCGACGGCGAGACCACCTGGCCGCCGCCGCCCGTGGCCGTCTCGGCCGCTCCCGCCGCGCAGCCCGCCGCCCCCGCGGTCGCGGAGCCCGCGCCGCCCCGCCTCACCCCGGCGGCCCGCTTCGGCCTGATCGGCGTCGGCATGCTGGCGCTGTTCGCGCTCGTCGCCCTCGCCCCGGCGCAACTGGCCGAGAACTTCACGGTGTTCGCGCTCGCCGTGGTCATCGGTTACTACGTCATCGGCAAGGTGCACCACGCCCTGCACACCCCGCTGATGTCGGTGACCAACGCGATCTCCGGGATCGTGGTGATCGGCGCCCTGCTGCAGATCGGGCACCGGAGCACGCTCGTCACCGTGCTGTCCTTCGTGGCGATCCTGCTGACGAGCGTGAACATCTTCGGCGGCTTCGCCGTCACCCGTCGCATGCTGAGCATGTTCTCGACGTCCCCCGAAAGGCGCTGAGCCCGATGACTTCCACGACGGCCGCCCACGCCGCGGACCTGGTCGCCGCCCTGTTGTTCATCCTCAGTCTGGCCGGACTGTCCCAGCACCGCACCTCCCGCGCCGGCGTCGGCTACGGCATCGCCGGCATGGCCCTCGCCCTGGCCGCCACCGTCGTGGTGGCGTCCCGGAGCATCACCGCCGGCGCGGTCACCCTGATCGTCGTCGCGATGGCGCTGGGCGGCGCGATCGGCCTGTGGCGGGCGCGGCAGGTCGAGATGACCCAGATGCCGGAGCTGATCGCCGTCCTGCACAGCTTCGTCGGCCTCGCCGCGGTGCTGGTCGGCTGGAACAGCTACCTGGAGGTCGAGTCGCTGGGCTCGGCCCAGGACACCGTCGCGGCCGACCTGCTGGGCATCCACCACGCCGAGGTGTTCATCGGCATCTTCATCGGCGCGGTCACCTTCACCGGTTCCATCGTCGCCTTCCTCAAGCTGTCCGCCCGGATCGCCTCGCGTCCGCTGGTGCTGCCCGGCAAGAACGCGCTGAACCTGGGCGCGCTCGGCGCGTTCGTGGCGCTGACCGCCTGGTTCACCGTCAGCCCCGGTCTCGGCCTGATGATCGCGGTCACCGTGCTCGCACTCGTGCTGGGCTGGCACCTGGTCGCCTCGATCGGCGGCGGCGACATGCCCGTCGTCGTCTCCATGCTCAACAGCTACTCCGGCTGGGCCGCGGCGGCCGCCGGGTTCCTGCTCGACAACAACCTGCTCATCGTCACCGGCGCCCTGGTCGGCTCCTCGGGTGCCTACCTGTCCTACATCATGTGCAAGGCGATGAACCGCTCGTTCCTCTCCGTCATCGCCGGCGGCTTCGGCATCGAGGCCCCCTCGGGCGGCGAGGAGGAGCAGGGCGAGCACCGCGAGGTCCGCGCCGAGGAGGCGGCACGCCGGCTCGCGCAGGCCCGGTCCGTCGTCATCACCCCCGGCTACGGCATGGCGGTGGCCCAGGCGCAGCACCCGGTCGCCGAGCTCACCCGCCGGCTGCGCGAGCGCGGCGTCGAGGTCCGCTTCGGCGTCCACCCCGTGGCCGGGCGCCTGCCGGGTCACATGAACGTACTGCTCGCCGAGGCGAAGGTGCCCTACGACATCGTCCTGGAGATGGACGAGATCAACGACGACTTCGCCGACACCTCCGTCGTCCTCGTCATCGGCGCCAACGACACCGTCAACCCCGCCGCTACCGACGACCCTTCCAGCCCCAT